>CAJXBG010000052.1 GCA_913050215.1 uncultured Gammaproteobacteria bacterium | reverse complement strand
AATAATATCTGGATTGTAGCGCTAAGTTTTCTGTTCGCCTTCGTTTTAAGCATTGTTGCGCTGCCGCAGTTCATACCTGTCGATATGGGTTACCTGAGACCAGAGTGGGTTGCATTGGTGCTTTTCTATTGGACAATAGCGCTACCCCACCGGGTTGGTATAGTCATCGCTTGGATATTGGGTTTGGTGATTGATGTCTTGTCCGGTAGTTTGTTGGGGCAACATAGTATTGCGTTAATGGCTGTGGCATACATTGGGGCCAGTCTCTATCAGCGTCTACGTATGTTCACAGTTTGGCAACAAAGCCTGATTGTCTTCGCCGCAATTGGGTTGTACCAGCTAATCAACTATTGGATCGAGAGTATCGTAGGTTCCGCGGAATGGAATATGTGGTATCTCATGCCTTCCATGGTAAGTGCGTTTATTTGGCCTTGGGTGTTTCTGGTTTTGCGCTATTTTAGACGATTGTTTGGCGTAAACTGATGTCAGTGAAACTAATTCTAGCTTCCGGCTCGCCGCGGCGTGCCAACCTGCTTCAGCAGATTGGATTGACTTTTGAGGTCGTAAGACCGGATATTGACGAGACCGTCGATCTTGGTGAGTCTCCAGTCGGTTACGCAACTAGAATGTCGGCGTCGAAGATGTTGCGTTCAAAAGCGCTGCTAAAAGAAGCTGGCGAGGCTGTCATTTTGTGTGCCGATACAATAGTTGTCCTAGATGGAGAGATAGTAGGAAAGCCCGAAACAAGATTTGACGCGATAACCGTGCTCCAGCGAATGTCTGGTAAAAAGCACCAAGTGCTGACCTCTGTCACAATTGGCGAAACGATATCCTCTAAACAACGGTCTTTTTTCGTTGAAACCATCGTGACATTTCGGCAGTTGAGCCTTAGTGAGTGTGAAGCATATTGGGAAACGGGCGAACCAGCTGATAAGTCCGGTTCTTACGGCATACAAGGGTTGGGATCGATCTTTGTTGCGGGAATAGACGGTAGCCCAAGCAATGTTGCGGGTTTGCCACTGATGGAGACAGCGGCAGAACTGAAATCGTTTGGCATAGAATGCCTTGTGCAACTTTAGTCCATCGTTGCAGTCTGAATAGAATTGACAATAAGGATTTACCCCGGATGGGCGAAGAAATAATAGTCAGCGTGTCCCCGCTAGAAACGCGGGTCGCAGTCGTTGAACAGGGATTATTGCAGGAAATATTTATTGAGCGGGTTCACGCCCGAGTGACTGTCGGCAATATTTATAAGGGTAAGGTCGCGAGGATTTTACCAGGCATACAGAGCGCGTTTGTAGAAATAGGTCAAGCAAAAGCCGCGTTTATGCACATCACTGATCTAGTTGATCCCCAGTTCAAATTTGATGCCGTAAATGAAACATCCGAGCGGACATACCCTGCTATTCAGGATGTACTTCATGATGGGCAATCGTTACTTGTCCAGGTAACGAAAGAACCGATAAGTACCAAAGGTCCTCGCGCAACTTCCAGCGTCTCTATCGCATCACGTTTTCTCGTTTATACGCCCAACAGTAACCATATCGGGATCTCTCAGCGTATCGAGGACGAAAATGAAAGAGAAAGATTGAGTGCTCTCTTAACAAGGGTCTGTCCGGTTGAATCTCGAGATGGCTTTATTGTACGCACGGCATGTGAGCGAGCAAGTGAAGAGGAAGTCCTCAGAGATGCAGAATTACTAAGGGAAAAATGGAAGCGTATACAAGCGGATAGCTTGGAGGCGAAACCTGCTTCGCTGGTCTATGAAGATTTACCGATGCATCTCAGGGCAATGCGAGACATTATCAATAGGGATACGCAAAGAATATTGGTGGACAATAAACCAGTATACGGAGCCATGGAGCGATTCCTGACAGATTTTATTCCTGAAAAGGCTGACAACCTTGAATTGATCTCGATGGAAGTACCTTTGTTCGATGCCCACAATCTGGAAGACCAAATAGAAAAAGCACTAGATAGGAATGTGCTTCTCAGGTCAGGTGGGTATCTAGTTGTTGATCAGACTGAAGCGATGACCACGGTTGACGTTAACACCGGCGGTTTTGTCGGCAAGAAGGATGTCGATGAGACGATCTTTCGTATGAATCTTGAAGCCGCCGCTGCGATTCCGAGGCAGTTGCGCCTGCGTAATATCGGCGGAATAGTGATCATCGATTTTATCGACATGATAAACGAGGAACACAAGCGCCAGGTGCTAAGAATGTTAGAAAAAGGGCAGCAATCTGATCGGGTAAAGTGGAATATTGCTGAGATATCAGAACTGGGTCTGGTTGAAATGACGCGTAAGAGAACGCAAGAGAGTTTATTGAGGAGGATTTGTGCGCCTTGTTCAGCCTGCAATGGACGAGGGTTTATCAAGAGTTCTGAGACCGTCTGTTTGGAAATCTATCGAGAAATTCAACGAAAGTTTAGAACCCTTTATGAAAAAGGCTGCCAGGTCCGCGCCTCTCAATCTGTGATTGATAGATTGTTGGATGAAGACGCTGAAAACGTTTCGGAGTTATCAAAAGTTTTAAAGGCGGATATTAGGTTGCAGGTTGAGGCAAGCTATACACAGGAACAGTTTGATGTGGTGCTGCCGGTATCATCGTGAATAGATCATGCAGATGCAGCTGATCAAGAACGTAATAATCGCACAGATGACTCGTCTGTTACTTTTTGTGCTGGTCATTTTGGCTGCCTATGTGCTTATAGGCAGAATTGCTATGGCGAGTGTCCAGCTGTTAGATGATCGGATTTCGGCAGCCATCACTAATGCTATAGGCGCCGAGGTTGAAGTAGGCGCGGTACATGGTAGCTGGATGTATCTTGATCCCTCGGTGACAATTGAAGGTCTAAGGATAGGTCAAGAACAGTCGTCTGGGGTGCAGGTCGGGAAGGTGACTGTACGTCTGAACTCCGTCGCTTCAGTCGTAGAAAGAAGTATCGTCGTTGATGAAATCGAGGTCGACGGCTTTAGTCTCGGCGTTGTGCAAGATAGTGAGGGAGTCTGGCATGTTGAGGGTCTGCCGCCGTCTGAGAAGTCTCTCAATCTTGAGTTTTTATTGGATTCGATCCCCCACATCAAATTTTTATCTGCCAGTGGACTGAGCATCAAGGTCAATGGTGTTCGCGAGCAGTTTGTCATTAAGAACAGACCGACAGAATTGTTCACGCTTGCTGCTGACGAGGAGACTAGGCGGTTTTCAGTACCACTGGAAATCGAATCCTCTAATTCGGCGAGGCAGCTGGATGAGCTCGATTTAATCGGAAGATTTCAGGGAGACCTTAGAGCGCCAGAAACGGTGGTTACACAGCTTTACCTGAAAGTGCCCGCAATCGAGTATTTAGACTTTTTGCCGGACTTCGAAATTGACGCCGTTCAACTAAGCCAGTCAAGTATTAAAGGTGAGTTCTGGCTTAGTTTTATTGACGATAGGGTCGAGTTAATAGGAAATCTTGCTGAAGGTTCTATCTCGGCAAGCAGCAGTACTAAATTGATTCCGATAGTCGATCAATTGAACGCGCAATTTGTGTTGAAGGGTTCGTCGCTGGATCACCTTCAGTTATTTGTTAGCTCATTTGCCGCAAGAGTTGGTGGCCAAAGCTGGTCGTTGGATGGTGCCAGTGTTGTCCTCTCAGGAATTGAGGCGGACAGGGAGATGGGTATTCATCTGCCCCGGCTTGATATGGCAGACCTGTTTGCAACGATGAGAATACTGGGTCAAGAAACCGGGCTGATAGGAGCGTCAACTCGTCAACAGCTGGAGCAGTTGGACCCGACTGGAGAATTATCTGAAATACAACTGAAAATGAACCTTTCGTCGGGGCTCCCGAGTTTAAAGCTTTCTGCCGCATTGTCAGACGTTCAGATTAATGCCTACGAGGTAATTCCTGGTATCAGCTCACTTAGTGGGTATGTTTCGACAACGCTGACGGATGGATATCTGGATGTCCACAACGAGCAACCATTTAGCTTAAATTTTGCCGCGATGTTCCCGGAAGCGTGGCGCTTTGATAGTGCTCATGCGCGATTCAATTACCACTCGCAGGACGCTGGCACTGAGCGTCGGTTGCTTCAAATTTCTAGTGACCTTGTGCGTGTGACTGATGGAAATCTTTCTGCCTCCGGACGAGTGCATCTTAATCTTCCATCATTACGTGAGAATCAAACCTGGGGTGTTGAAGTAGGGCTTAACGCAGGTGAATTGGGAGATGTGGGTAGATATTTGCCAAGCGTTTTGCCCCAGCAAGTTCAGGACTGGATTAATCGAGCCTTGGTCTCAGGACGAGCAAATGAAGGTGGAATGGTCATTCATGGTTCACTTTATCGAGGTGAGCCAAGAGATAGGAAAGTACATGAACTTTTTCTCAAGGCTTCCGAAGTAGAGTTCGACTACGATCCGAAATGGCCGAAGATTGTTGATTTAGGCGCGACCGTTTTCGTCGGCTACAACAGCATCTACTCAAATAACGTTGTCGGCCAAGTAATCGGCAACGAGTTGACCTCGGCTAGTTTTAGAGTGCCGGTTCATCCTGACGGTGCCACAGATTCTGTGTTGGTCAATGGCAGGTTTAAGGCAGATGTCGAAAGCGGGATTTATTTGTTAAACAATACGCCGATTGCCGACGCGACTAGAGGTATGGCGGAGACTTGGCAAGGGGACGGTTTGTTGACCGGCGAACTCAATCTTGATGTCCCAATTGGCAAGCGTGCTGGTGACGTCGTGAATGTCGGAGTTCAAGTTGACCTCGTGGATGCGCGTTTGTCTATGCCGCTGTTTAATCTTGAAATTGATGGATTATCGGGTCTCGTTGAATATGAAACCGTGACTGGGCTTAGGTCCCCGGGTTTTACAGGCATGATGTTCGACGAACCCGTGAAAGGAATCATCGACACCGAACTGATTGCTGAGCAAGGTCAAATTAATGTCCAGGTTGACGGAACCGTGAGTGCTAGAGATTTACATCAGTGGTCAAATCAGGTGCTCATGACTCAAATGGAAGGGTTGCTTGGCTACAATGTGAATGTACATATTCCAGTCGGGGGCGATGCGGCACCTATTTGGGTCGAAGCGACTTCAGATTTAGTCGGTGTTCATGTCGATCTGCCCGCGCCCTTGGGGAAACCAGCGGATGACGTCGCTATTGTTAACTATGTCCACACATTCCATTCTGATGGCGATAAGGTTGATATACGGGTCGAAGAAGATGTGATTGCAGCGCTGAAAATCCTCGATGGAGAGCTCATTGGTGGCCGGGTGCACTTTGGCAACACGCCTCTTGGCGTTGTGACTTTCGATCGGTTCGATGTGTCAGGTTCACTTGATTACGTTAAATATGAAGACTGGGAAAGATTATTTGAATCAATTCAAGGCGCGAGTACTGTTTCAATCGAGTCTGAACTGGCTAATCAACTACGTGCGATTGAAATCGATATCACGGACCTCTCAGCATTTGGTGTCGAACTTGAGAATGTCAGAACATATATCACCAGAAAAGACGTAGCTTGGAGTGTTGGACTTCGCAATGAAATGTTGTCAGGAATTATTGACGTACCTGACCTCGACTCTGAACCCTTAAAAATCTCCCTTGATTACTTACGTTTTTTATCTGACGAGCTCGGAGAGGGAGAAGAGCTGACAGACCCGCTCGAAGGACAGGATCCTGCCAGTATTGCTGCGCTAGATTTTAAAACTAAAGAACTCATGATTGGCGATGAACACTATGGCATGTGGTCGTTTGACTATCGCCCCATTGAATCCGGCGGCCAACTGGCAAATCTAACAGCCTCGGTGAAAGGGCTGCAGATACAGGAAGATTCAGTCGTGCTTTGGTCAGTAGATGAAAATGGAAAGCAAGTGAGCTCTTTCAGTGGGCAGGTGCTGGTGCCAGAGTTGGATCAAGCACTAGCGCAGTGGGGATACGCTTCCAGTATCGAAGGTGAAAATTTTGAGTTTGAAGCTGATGTGCTCTGGGCCGGGTCACCAGCAATGGTCGATTTATTAAAACTTGATGGCGGGGTTGAAGTGCAGGGTAGCAAGGGTCGCTTTGTACAGGCAGAGTCTGGAGCGGGTGCGCTCAAGGTGCTGGGTATCTTTGATTTTGCTTCTTTGACTCGAAGGCTACGATTCGATTTCTCGGATGTTATCGAACAGGGTTTTAGTTTTAGTGAAGTTAGCGGAAACATAAGCATACGCGAGGGCGAAATCAAAATGATAGATCCCATTGCTGTTAAGGGTTCCAGCGGCAGCTTCCGAGTTGGTGGTCAAGTGAGCCTTGTCACTCAGGAAATTGATAGTGACATGATCGTCACGCTCCCTTTGAGCCAAAACCTGCCTTGGTATGCTGCCTATTCAGCGATTGTCACGGGACCTTTGGTGGGTGCCGGTGTTTGGGTTGCGCAGAAAGTTTTTGAAAAACAAATAGATCAGTTTAGTAGTGCTAAATACAAGGTTTCAGGTACTGTCGAAGAGCCCGTGGTGGAGTTTGTTTCGATTTTTAACGATTCGGTTCGTGATATGTCTGATCCCGCTGCGGCTGAGGATTCCACAACCCAAACACCCGCAACAGTGGAAGGACCCACCGAAGTGCTTGAAGGATTATAAGTGACTGAGGATAGCGTGGTTCCTGTTGAAGAGCCTACAATTGGTGTGATCCAAATGGTGAGCAGCCAGCGGGTCGATGTGAATTTGAAACGAGCGGAGGCTCTCATCAAGGAGGCGGCATCGGAAGGCGTCAAAGCCGTCTTCTTGCCGGAAAACTTCGCGGCCCTTGGCAGCACTCAGACCCGTTCTATTGCAGAACAGGAAGCGACTGATAAGGGACCTGTGCGCCAATTTCTGGTGGAGCAGGCCCAACGATACGGTTGTTGGATCTTTGGCGGAACTTTACCGGTACCTGTGCGTTTGGATGGATCTTACATTGATAGCGGCAGAGTAAGAGCGGCGTCTTTTGTTTACGATGGAGCCGGTCGTCAGATTGGCCGTTACGATAAGCGACATATGTTTGATGTTGATGTTGACGACAATCAGAAAAGTTATCGCGAATCTGATACGTTTGAGCCAGGCGACCAGCTGGTGGTGGTAGATTCACCAATTGGTCAGGTCGGCTTATCTGTTTGTTATGATATTCGTTTTGCCGATCTGTATCGTGCGTTGTTTCTAAGGGGGGCTGAGTGCTTTGCCGTCCCTTCTGCTTTTACCACAGTCACAGGCGAAGCACATTTCGAAGTGTTGATGCGAGCGCGGGCTGTTGAAAACTTCAGCTACTGCATCGCCTCCTGTCAGGGTGGTATCCATGACTCGGGTCGGATGACCCATGGCCACAGCATGGTTGTAGGTCCTTGGGGAGATATTATAGTTTCCTGCACCGAAGGTGAATCAGTTATCAAATGCAAACTCGACTTGGCATCGTTACATGAGATGCGCAAGGAAATTCCAATCGAAAGTGGGTTTAAATACGGTTTTCATCAGTGAATCAATCTTATATCTTCGCGACGGAAATCAAACTTTGTCGCGTATGATAAGGGTGACTCTGAAACAGATACCTCGGCTTTTCCATCAATGAAATTTTTGATACCTCCGCTCAGCCTTCTACTACTCACTGCCTGCGTGGGTGTGCTGCCTGAACCGGAAGCTGACCTTAATACATTTGGCGTCGACTCGCTGCCCGATGAGTACTCGCAGCGCACGTTTGATCAGTTTTCTGCCTCTGACTGGCTCGGATCTTTTAAGTCAGCAGACCTTAATTTTTTGGTCGAGAAAGCTATTAAGTCAAACCGTACGCTCGCTCAAGAAGCCGCTGCTGTGAGGCTGGCGGAACAAAATGTCAGATTATCTGATTCGACATTGTGGCCGAACCTCGGTCTATCTCTTTCAACTCAACGCGGTGATACTGGCATGGGGTCCGCCACCCAATCCGGATTAAGTTTGACTGCAGGATACGAAGTGGATTTGTGGGGTAGGCTAAATGCCGTGCAGCAACAGTCGCAAATTGATCTCGCACGCCAAAAAGCCAGTTACCGAGAGGCAGAGCGGACTCTCGTAAGAGATGTTGTGAATGCCGGTTTTGATGCCAGTTCAGCTACTCAGCTTCTTGGACTGTTGAATCAGCGGTTCACTAATCTGACCGAGTCGCTTGATGTCATTGAAAGGGGATATCGAAGTGGGCTAAATGATGCGTTAGATGTTTATTTATCGAGAAACACGCTTGAATTGGAAAGAGCGGGCATTGCTAACCAGCAACAAATTCATTTTGAGTCACTGACACGTCTGGAGCTGTTACTTGGCGACTACCCAGCGGCGAAGTTGGCTGTATCAGCTAATCTGCAATCTTTGCATTTGGATCCTATCGCAGCGGGAATTCCTGCTAACTTGTTAAGCAGAAGGTCGGATATTCAGCAAGCATGGCTTGAGCTCTTGTCTGCAGATGCCGGTGTTGCGATCGCCCACAGGAATAGATTTCCGGCTCTGAATTTGTCCGGTTCTCTTTCAGATTCAAGTCAAGAGCTTGATGAGCTGCTTGATGGTGGGTCTCTCATGTGGCGTGTGGCTGCCAGTCTGATTCAACCCCTTTTTCAGGGTGGAAGGCTTGCGGCCCTAGAAGAGCAGGCCAAAATTCGTCTTGAGCAAAGGGAAAAACGCTATCTTGAAGTTGTGTTCAGGGCGCTGGCGGAGGTTGAGAATGCACTGAGCCGCGAGCAGGCCTTGAACGCCCGTTACGAAGCATTTGTCCGAGCTGAGCAGAACGCGGGCACTGCACTGGAGCTGGCGTTTGATCAGTATCAACGTGGTCTTGCGCCTTATACTGCGGTACTTGAGTCTCAACGCCGTGCCTTTGATGCCCAGACAACACTCATACAGCTTCAAAACCAACAACTAAAAAACCGGGTCAATTTACTCTTGGCACTTGGCGGAGATTATTAAAAACGTGATTAGAATAATTGTACCAATTGTTATTCTCGCTCTGCTTATGGGTGCTGGATTGCTAATACTGAGAAACCCGCCGGAGTTAAACCGAAGAGGGCCGGTAAAAACACCGCAGACCCTAGTAGAGACGGTGAAGATTCGTCCACGTGATTATCAAGTGATTGTTAACAGTTATGGTAGTGCTCAGCCAAGAACACAATCGATGGTTGTGTCGCAGGTAAGTGGACAGATCATCAATATCGACCAAAAGTTCCGACCCGGTGGCTTTTTTAAGCAGGGAGATAAGCTAGTTGATATTGATTCGCGTGATTATGACGCTAATGTCAATATTGCCGAGGCGAGTCTGATGGATGCGTTGCAAGCGGAGGCGCAAGAGCTTGCCCGCTCAGAACAGGCGCGTATTGACTGGCAACGATTGAGTGCGCCCGATGAAAAGCCTTCGGCTCTCGCGCTGCGTGAACCCCAATTGCAAGCGGCGAAGGCGCGTGTTCTATCTGCAAGATCAACCCTAACGAAAGCGAAACTTGATTTGGAACGAACAAAAATTGTGGCGCCATTTGCCGGGCGAGTACTTCAGCAATTGGTGGATCTTGGGCAGGTTGTCTCAAATGGTGCGCAGTTGGCAGAAATTTACGCAACCGATCTGGTCGAAGTGCGATTACCTCTACGCAATACGGACCTTGATTTTGTTGATTTGCCCGAAGAAGAAAGCACACATCGACCGATAGTCGAGATTTCATCCGAACTGGGTGGAAAGCGAAAGTGGCTAGGTGAAATTGTGCGCACCGAGGGTGCTATTGACGAAACCTCTCGTCAACTACACGTGATTGCACAGATAAAAGATCCGTTTAGAACAAAGGGTTCATCCGAGCGGCCGCTCAAAATAGGCGAATATGTCACTGCTGAGATATCCGGTAGGGTGCTCAAGGGGGCAACGGTTATTCCAAGCAAAACGATTTACCAAAATACCTATGTTTATATCGTGAAAGATAGTTTGCTGTTTCGAAAAGAAATCGAAATCGCTTGGCAGAATGGTGTTGACGCGGTTATTACGACGGGTGTTGAGATTGGGGACGAGCTAGTTACGACGCCGTTAGGTCAGGTGACATCGGGGACATCGGCCAGGATTGCGGGCAAGCCGGAGAAAGGTGTGGGTAGATCAGTTAATCAGAGAGAGGGCGTCGGGAAATGATTGCGTGGTTTGCTCGGAATGATGTTGCTGCAAATTTGCTAATGATATCGGTGTTAATCGGTGGTGCTTTCGCGCTCTCATACGAAACCGCGATCGAAATATTTCCCTCGTCCGACCCAGAGACAATTAGAGTTTCGGTACCCCTGCGGGGCGCGACCCCGGAGGATGCCGAGCTTGGTCTGGCAGTAAGGATAGAGGAGGCCGTCGACGGCCTAGACGGCATTAAAAAGCTAACGAGCGTCTCGGTGGAAGGCAGCGCACGCGTCAACATTGAAGTTGATGAGGACAGTGATCCCCGGATTGTGCTGGATGAAGTCAAGACACGAGTTGATGCCATCAACACCTTTCCTGCGGATGCGGAAAAGCCGGTGATTAGTCTTGCTCAACGGAAATGGGGCGTCATCACGGTGGTTGTCGCCGGAAAGCACTCGGAGCAGGAAATCCGGAGCTATGCCGAACGGATTCGCGATGACCTGAGCCGAATGTCCGGCATTAGTCAGGTGTCACTCGATGCCGTCCGTAAATATGAGATCGCTATTGAAGCCTCCCAGGATAAGTTAAGGGAGTATGGCCTGAGTCTAGCGCAATTGGCGACGGCCATTCGAGCCAGCTCTATCGATTTGTCGGCAGGGAACGTGCGTACAGAGGGTGGCGATGTGCTGATCAGATCTAAGGGCCAAGCGTATCGAAAATCAGAGTTCGAGAACATCGTAGTCAAGACTAATGCTAACGGCAGTATTATTCGGGTTGGGGATGTTGCACTGGTTCAGGATGGTTTTGAGGAAGATGCCATCAAAACACAATTTGATGGTGACTTTGCCGCGCTGATACAGGTAGAACGAGTAGGTAACGAGAGTGCGCTGGAAATTTCTGAACTGGTCAGAAACTATATTGATGAGCAGCAACCCAGCCTGCCGATAGGCATCAAACTCTCCTATTGGGATGACGATGCCCAACAGCTAAAAAACCGATTAGGTGTACTCGGTAGCAGCGCGTTCCAGGGTGCATTTCTGGTGATAGGCTTATTAGCACTATTTCTCCGACCCAAAATCGCGATTTGGGTTTTCGTCGGGATACCGATTAGTTTTCTTGGCGCATTTATGTTGATGAGTCTGTTCGGCATCACGCTGAACCTGATGAGCGCTTTTGGGTTTATCGTGGTTTTGGGCATTGTTGTCGACGACGCTATCGTGACGGGTGAAAGCATTTATCAACGACTTAAAAATGGCGACTCAGGGATAGATGCGTCGATCAACGGCACCATGGATGTTGCTGTCCCGGTCACATTTGGGGTCTTAACCACAATGGTTGCATTCCTGCCTCTAACACTTATAGAGGGGCGTTTTGGTTCAATTATGGGGCCCGTGGCTGCGGTTGTTATTAGTGTGCTTTTCTTTTCTTTGATTGAATCAAAACTTGTGTTGCCAGCGCATTTAAAAAAGTTGGGCAAGGGCTATGATCCAGAGAAGCCCGGAAGATTAAGTCAGTGGCAGCGTAACTTTGCCGATGGGTTTGAGAATTCGATAGTTGCATACTATCGACCCGCATTGCTGTTTCTTGTGAAACACCGGTTTGCAACTTTAGCGACATTTTTCGGCGTCTTATTCTTGATGGTCTCGCTTATCATGAGTGGATGGACAAAATTCACCTTTATGCCCAAGATTCAAGGTGAGAGAGCAGTAGCAACACTCACAATGCCGGTGGGTACGCAGTTCCAAGTGACAGATCGATACATCGACAAAATATTTCAGGCAGCACAAACGTTGCAGCAAAAGTACATTGATCCTGTCACTGAGGTCAGTATCGTCAAGCATGTGATGTCTAGTACGGGGTCTTCCCGAGGCTCGAGGGGGTCCGAGTTTGGACGCGTGCAATTTGAGTTGGTGCCGCCGGAAGAGCGAAATATTGAAGTTAGTACTAATGAGCTCATCAGTGAATGGCGAAAACTCATAGGCCCGATTCCCGGAGCGGAATCAATCACCTTCAGGGCAAGTTTCTTTCGTGTGGGAGATCCGATCAATGTTCAATTAAGTGCCAATTCTCTTGAAACGCTCGAGCAAGCCTCTGATGATGTGAAAGAACATCTGCAGAATTATCCAACGGTTTACGAAATAGCTGATTCATTGTCTAACGGAAAAGAAGAGTTGCGAATAGATGTAAAACCGCAGGGGCACGTGCTTGGACTGACCCGCAACGATATCCTAGGGCAGGTGAGTCAGGCATTCCAGGGTTTTCAAGCTCAGCGAATACAGCGAGGCAGAGATGATATTCGAGTGTTAGTCAGACTGCCGGCTGGGGAACGATCCAACTTCTCAACTCTGGGCGAAATGCTTGTGAGAACGCCGGCAGGTCGCGAGGTGCCACTCGAACATGTTGCCACATTGAGTCCTGGCAAGGGACCGCAACGCATCACGAGAATAGACCGCTACCGCACCGTTAATATTACTGCAGAGGTTGAGAAAACGAAAACCAATATGACAGTGCTGCAAAATGACATCAGAACTTATATGGATCAATTGGTTAGCAGGTATCCAGGGCTTGCCTATGCAATGGAAGGTGAAGCCCGGGAACAGAGAGAAAGCTTTGGTAGTCTGCAAAGCGGTGTTTTATTGGTGCTTTTTGCTATCTATTGCATGTTGGCTTTGCCACTCAAATCCTATACCCAACCGCTGCTGGTGATGTCGGTCATTCCTTTTAGCATCATCGGTGCAGTAGCCGGGCATTGGTTGATGGGGTACACACTATCCATGATGAGTGTGATGGGATTGTTAGCGCTGACCGGGGTGGTTGTTAACGACAGTCTCGTGTTGGTCCATCAGGTGAATAGATTACGTGCCGCAGGTCAATCAGTCGTCGATAGCGTCCTAAACGCCGGGGTGGTTCGTTTCAGGCCAATAATTCTGACATCCTTGACGACATTTTTCGGGTTAGCGCCGCTGCTCATTGAGAAGTCAACAACAGCGCAGTTTCTGATTCCGATGGGTATATCTCTGGGGTTTGGGATTCTTTTCGCGACACTGATCACATTGGTGCTAGTGCCGGTTAATATGTTGGTGGCCCACGATGTCAAACAATGGTTTGTGCAGGATAAAGCGAGTGAAGTAACATCGCCTGTTCAAACTTCTTACGGCGAATCTTAATCCGAGACGAAAGCGTTGCCAGAAGCCTGTTCCCCGTTCGGGGCATAACAACGCTCTTCGAAATGAAAACCTTTCGAGTGCAACTTTACAACAGTGCTTGCACAGGTGCCGTAGGTCGGTCCCAAAATAAATCTCGCGCTATGGGCTTCTTCTGTACCTCTGTCTCCTAGCACCCGGAACAGATCTTCAATCGGATAGTTTTTTTCCCTTGTTGCTTGTAAATCGGCTCTTGCTGAGTTGACCTTGGGCCAATTGCAATCCAGAAGTTGATTGCTAAGACCATAGTGACCTTTGGTAAGACGCCTTATTCTTTTATCTCGGTTGCTATAATAGAAAACCTGTTTGCCATCACTAACGATTAGATTGAAGCCGCGATATTCGTGTGCCCGTTTGTTAATTTCGGTCAGGTATTTGTCACAGGCAATGTTGCTTGTGAGAAAGTTACTCGTGAGGTCACCTCGTGATTTTGGCGGAATAGGTTCGGGTGGTGCTTCCGCGAAATTGGTGACCGCGGCAAATCTGCCACCCGTTGTGACACCTAGCCAAGTCCCTCCCGCCTGAAGGTCACGCCCTGCCAGCAGTGCCGGATGGTCTGACCAGTAGTCTGCTTTGGCTGTTGGCCGGGCATGCTGTTCATCGCGATTGGCAGCCACGACAAGGTGGAGTTCATCGTCGGGATCGACCGAGAAAAGGATTAAACACATAGCATGTAAACTGCGTAATAAAACACGCAGTTTACATTTAGAAAAGAGTGTTTAGAAGGTTAACCACCTGATTCATTTATACTGGTGATACGAAGGATTCGAGTTTAATAACAAACATGTCACGGTGGGTCTTTTCCAGCATCGACTCCGCTGTATTGCCAATAAATAGGCCTGAAGCCCCGCTTCTGGCAACGGTCCCAAGAACGATTATGCCCGCGCTAATTTCTTCTCCGTACTCAGTCACAATGGTTGCTGGCGTGCCCTCGCGCAGCTTCGTGTTCGTCGCCAAAACATTGTTCGCAGAAGCGAGTGCTTTAGCTTTTTTGAACTCTGCGTCATGTTTATCCTTGGCAATTTGGTACGCCATGGGGTCAGCACCGTCACCCATCACCACTGCTGGCCCGTAGGCGTAAATGAGGTGAACTTTGGCTCCGAGCACTTCCGCAAGCGCATTTGCTTGTGCCAGCACAATTCGGTTGAGTTCCTGATGTTCAGGATCCTCATCGTCAATATTGACAGAAGCGATGACCGGTTTGCCTCTGACAGTCCCTTGGTCTCTCACGAGTAGCAGTGCGGTCGGGCACATGCGAATAAGGTTCCAATCGGTTGAGGTATAGAACATGCGCTTGAGAGGCGCGTGTTGTCGAACAGATTTAAAAACAAAGTCTGCCTTGTAGTCGCGGGCACTTTTGATGATATCTTCGTAAAGCCTATGGATCTGTATCACGCTTGTGGTGATGCGATATCCCATTTCCTTGTAAGGCGTAACGAGTTTGTCTACTGCCGCTTGTTTCGCTGCGATGCTTTCGCGAAGTGAGTTTGAATTGGCTTTCCTCGCCGTAACCGGCGCAGCGTCGAAATAAAGATCTACCTTATAGTCCACGTCAGCGGTGGCGGGGATTTCCTTTATTCTTTCGAGTGCCGTGTAGTTGGATTCCTCAGGGTCTATTACTATTAATATGTTCGTCATCGCATCCTCGCTTTCATATAGCGCTACTTTAAGTGACATCAAGTCAACCGCTGTTGACCCAGATCAAGCAAGTCATCTGGAAAACACGAGCGCGAGGGTGTGAGATCACTCGCCTAGCAATGCGGATGTGTTTTTGCTTTGCGACTAAAAATGCTATTTTGAAGGCAGTTGCGTACAATTTTATGAAACAAGATAAGGACAAGAACTATGAGCGAGCTACCCTCTTACACACCACCTAAAGTCTGGAAGTGGGATTCTTCTAATGGCGGAAAATTTGCAAACATTAATCGCCCTGTTGCTGGTGCGACTCATGAAAAAGAGTTGCCAGTTGGAGATCACCCTTTCCAGCTCTATTCACTTGCGACGCCTAATGGGGTGAAAGTGACAATTATGCTAGAAGAGTTGTTGGCTCTGGGACATACCGAAGCGGAATACGACGCCTATCTGATCAATATTGGCGAAGGGCAACAATTTGGCAGTGATTTTGTTGCGGCTAACCCAAATTCTAAAATTCCAGCGCTTGTCGACAGGAGCACTGCGACGCCGACGCGAGTTTTTGAGTCCGGCGCAATTCTGATGTATCTCGCGGAAAAATTCGGTGAATTTTTGCCAGAAGATCCTTCGAAGCGAGCAGAGTGCATGTCATGGTTGTTCTGGCAAATGGGCAGCGCACCCTATTTGGGCGGTGGCTTCGGGCATTTTTATGCTTATGCACCCATGAAAATTGAATACTGCATTGATCGGTTTGCGATGGAAGTTAAACGTCAGCTGGATGTGCTTGATCAAAATCTTGCCGATCGTAGATTCCTGTGCGGTGATGATTACAACATCTCTGATATCGCTGTGTATCCGTGGTATGGCGCCTTGGTTATCCACAATATATATGATGCGCAGGAGTTTCTGGATGTGTCGTCATACAAAAATGTTGTGCGTTGGGCGCGAGAAGTCGAAGAAAGACCCGCTGTCTCCAGAGGGAGAAGAGTGAACAGAACATGGGGTCCTGAAGAGTTGCGAGTGCCCGAGAGACATAGCGCAACCGATTTCAAATAGTAGCTATGGCACTGTTTTACATTGGTTGGTCGATTCAATGCTCTGCTTTGAAAATTGATTAAGGCTAACGAAAAATGTCTGTGAAACCCTCTAAGGAGAAGTTGGTGTCAAATGACCCAGTAGACGTGCTTATAATCGGGGCGGGTGCCTCAGGGGCAGCAATGGCTTGGAGCCTTGCCGAGACACGCATGAAGATTTTATGCCTGGAGCAGGGTGAATGGGTGAATCCTGCGGATTATCCCACCACCAGCGTGGACTGGGAACTCAAGTCTTTCGGCGAATTCAGTTACAGTCCGAATACACGTAAACGGAGTGTTGATTATCCAATTAACGAGAAAAATTCCCCGATAAAAGTCGCCAATTTTAATGGGGTCGGCGGCGGGACAATTCTCTATGCCGCGCATTTTCCGAGGTTTCATCCCTCCGACTTTAAAGTTAAAAGCCTAGATGGTGTCGCTGATGATTGGCCGATTGATTATCAGACGCTCGAGCCATTTTACGCAGAAAACGATCAAATGGTCGGGGTTGCGGGGCTCAAAGGCGACCCTGCCTATCCTGATAAAGAGGTGTCGATGTCCCCGGTGCCTCTTGGTGTGCTTGGTGAGACTCTGGCCCGCGGGTTTAATGAAAAAGGCTGGCACTGGTGGCCCTCGGATAGCGCCATCGCAACTGAACCATACGATGGTCGCGACAAATGTGTCAATTTGGGTCCATGCACCACTGGTTGTTCGCAGGGAGCCAAAGCCAGTACCGATATTACCTACTGGCCACATGCGCTGAGAGCGGGTGTTGAGCTTCGTACACGCTGTCGGGTTAAGGAAATCACTGTCGATGAAGGGGGCATGGCATCGGGTGTGATTTACTTCGATGAGAATGGGCACGAGCAGATACAAAAAGCGGAAGTTGTCGTCGTTGCCTGTAACGGTATCGGTACGCCCAGATTGCTGCTGAACTCTACCTCGATTGCATTTCCCAATGGTATTGCAAACAGTAGTGGAATGGTCGGGAAAAACTTAATGTTTCACCCTTATGGCCACGTTCAGGGCATGTTTGACCAGCCTTTAAAAGGGTACCAAGGGCCCGGTGGTTGTTGCATCTGGAGTCAGGAGTTTTACGAGACAGATGAGTCCCGTGGCTATTTGCGCGGCTATACAATGGAAATCTTCAGAGGCAAGGGGCTTGTGAGTAGTGCCATCAGCGGGATGACGGCGGGCACTATTCCTTGGGGCAAGGGGCACCACGATGCCTATTTGCGCGAGTTTGATAAGTCTGCAGGGATGGTTATCATTTGTGAGGATCTTCCTGAGTTGCACAATACTGTGACGTTGGATCCTGATTTAGTTGATTCTGACGGCATGCCTGCACCGAAAATTGACTACACACTGAGTGAAAACAGTCGCAGGATGCTCGATCACGGCATGGCTCGAGGAAAGGAAGCGCTGATCGCCGCAGGTGCCTATGAGGTAAATAGCCACGGACCAATTGCACATGCTGGATGGCACAATATGGGTACCGCGCGTATGGGCATTGATCCTCAGACATCGGTTGTCAATGAGTGGGGTCGAAGTCACGACGTGAAAAACCTGTTTATAGTGGATGGTAGTATTTTTGTTACCTCCGCCGGTGTTAATCCCACCAGCACAATTCAGGCGCTTGCTCTGTACATTGCCGATGCAATGAAGAAGCGTCTGGCGAATCTCTTTGACTAGCGACCGATCGTCGACCAAGCGAGCACAGGTGGAGTAAAAATGGCGGAACTAATAACAAGCGACGGTGCTTTTACAGAAAATCAGAGGCACGTATTACAAGTTATTGCGAATATGATGATTCCTGCGAGTGGAACACTGCCAGCGGCGACTGATGCTCAGATATTTCCTGGTATCCTCGAACGTTTTGCAGAAAACACGGAAGCTACGGAACAAATTTGTGATCATATTTTGACTGCTGCAGTTCAACAATTTGACGCAGATTTTGGCACCTTGGGCGAAATTCAGAGCGAGCGTGTGGTTAACGAATTTCGAGATAAACAGCCAGAACTCGTTAGATTTATCCAAATTTGTGTTGCTAGCTGTTACTACAAAGATTCTCGTGTCATGGCCAGCCTAGGTGTAAGAGAAGGTCCTCCTCATCCCGGGGGTTATCCGGTTGATCGCACCGAATGGTCCTTGTTAGAGCCAGTACGAGTTATGGGAAAAATTTACCGCAAGGTTTAGATTGAGTCCGCATACGATATGGGTTATTTCCATCAAACGAACTAAAGGCCGAAGCAATGCAACATAATCCTCAGCCCTATTCTCCACACGAAATTTTCACGGGAAAAGGGGAACGGCTCCCCAGAGTTTTTGTCTCGCCTCAACGTTATATTCAGGGGGCGGGTGTGATCAATCACGTGGGTCGCTACCTGAGTTTATTGAATACAAAGCGGGCAGGTGTATTGATGTCAAAACGCGGACAGGGCACCGATGGTGCGCGCATACTGGACAGTCTTCGCAGTTCAAATATTGACTCTGTCGTATCAACTTTCGGTGGGGAGTGTTCTTTAGAGGAGATTGAGCACCATGTATCTAACTTGGCAAAAGAAGGACTAGATTGTCTGATTGCTGTAGGCGGAGGAAAATGTGTTGATGCAGGCAAGAGCATCGCTTATCGACTTGGCGTATCTGTGGTGATACTGCCGACTCTGGCCTCGAATGATGCGCCGTGTTCAGCACTAAGTGTTTTATACGATACCGCTGGTGTCAGTGTTGGCGCAGAATTTTTTCCTGATAACCCTGCACTTGTTATCGTAGATACCGAAGTTGTGGCGGCTGCATCAGAGCGATATTTGGTCTCGGGTATGGGAGACGCAATGGCGACCTGGTACGAGGCCCGGGTTTGTCTTAATAATCCTCAGGCAACGTCAATGGTGGGTGCCAGGCCTACGCTCGCGTCCTGCGCGATGGGTGAAATATGTGCTCAAACGCTTTTTGAACAGGGCGAAAGCGCAGCGAGTGCTGTTGCTAAAGGAATGGTAGACGACAATTTAGAAAATATTGTTGAAGCCAATACGCTGTTAAGTGGCATTGGTTTTGAAAGTGGTGGGCTCGCCTTGGCTCACGCTATTGCTCAGAGTCTCACCGCTGTGCCCGTGGCTCATGACAATTACCTGCACGGCGAGCATGTTGCGATAGGCACGATGGTCCAGCTCATGATGGAGCAGCATGCCGATACGGAACGGGTTGCAAAATTTTTCGCCAGAGTAGGTTTGCCGGTTCACCTTGGTCAGATATCCTTGTCGCGCGAAGACCAAACTGCAATGCGTACCATCGTAGAAGCAACCGTATCCTGGCCGACGAGCCACAATATGCCGATACCTGTGAATGATCAAAGTATTAGATCAGCGTTAGTCTCGGCGGACGAGCTTGGTTTGTCCGTTGCAGCATCGGTCGGAGATGAAGCTTACCGTCGATTACAACAATAACAAATGCAGCGAGTGGGCAAAGACCTTATCGATATATAAGAGGGTTCTCAGCTTCTCGCGAATCGCCACTATTCAAGTTCAAGGGATTTCAAGTACTGAAACAGCTTCCGATATTGAAGCGGGGGCTCGGGTGACTTTTCTCTCTCAGTAACAGCCTTGCGTGTTAGATGTCTCAGATGTTGCCGATCAACTCCGGGAAATCGAGCGAAGATCTCATCTAGAACGTGATTATCACCCTCGATCAATCTCTCTCGCCACTGCTCCAGTTTATGAAACTGGGTGACATGTGATCTGGAACCGGCATCAAAACGATCAACCATCGCCTGGATTTCAGTGATGTCTGATTTTGCTAGTAGTTTTCCTATGAACTGTATCTGCCGCTTTCTTGCGTTACCCTTGGTGATTTTTTTGCAGTCTTGTACTGCTGTTATAATTGCGGGTTCCGATATTTTCTCTAGATGATCGACCGGTAACGATAGTAACTTCTCCCCGAGTTCTCTCAATAATTGCATGTCCCTCTTTCTTTGGGATTTGCTCGGACCACGCTCTTCAAGTTCGTCGTCGAAATCTTCTTCTGGCATGATTGATTCCTGTAGCTGAGAGTTAGGCGTAGAAAAAAGAAGCTAGCCCGAGAAAAGACATGAAGCCAACGACATCAGTAATGGTTGTAAGCACAACTGAGCCGGATATTGCTGGGTCTGCCCCGATTGATTTTAGCACTCCGGGTAGTACAGCACCGGCAAGCGCGGCGATAAGTAAGTTAATAATGAGAGCAGAGGCGATGATGCCGCCTAGCAACATGTCATCAAATACGATGGTCGCGGCCGCAGCGACAATCGCTGCCCATACAAATCCATTAATTGCACCTACCGCAAGCTCTCTTTTGATTAGCCAAATTTGATTGCTATCAACAAGCTGTCCAAGCGCTTCACTTCTTATCGCCAAGGTCAGGGTTTGGCTACCCGCTACGCCGCCCATGCTGGCGACAATTGGCATCAAAATCGCAAGTGCGACCACTTTTTCGATGGTGTCTTCAAATATGTTGATGACGGCTGAGGCGAGAAAAGCTGTACCTAAGTTCGCGCCCAACCATATAGCTCTGCTGCGGACGGTCTTAAAAATAGGAGCAAATGTGTCTTCGTCTTCAGCAAGCCCAGCCAACCCCAACAGCGATTTGTCCGCCTGTTCCATGATGACGTCAACAACGTCATCAATCGTGATTCGGCCAATCAAACTGCCATCTTTGTCAATCACTGGTGCGGAAATTAGGTCGTAACGTTCAAATTTGGATGCAACTTCAGTCTCCGGTGTCTCGGCACTAATCGGGTCAAAATCCGTTGTCATTATTTCTCTAACTGTGCGGGACGGATCTGAAACCACCAGTTTGCTGAGGTGTACCAGCCCTAAATACTTATTCTGGCTATTAACGACAAAAATTTTGTCGGTTGTGGCCGGCAGCGTTTCGTGTCGCCGAAGATAACGAAGCACCACATCAACTGAAACTCGAGGGCGCACGCTAATCGTGTCTGTATCCATCAAACCACCGGCAGTATCTTCTGGATAAGAGAGTAAGGTCTCCACTCGAGCCCTGTCCTGGGTTGTCATCGATTGAAGTAGCTGGAAGGTGATGGTGTCAGGCAAGTGTTGCAGCACGTCAATCAAATCATCGTCAGAAACGATCTGATCAATGACTGGAAACAGCTCCTCGGCGGATTTGTCCGCAAGTAGACCTTCAATAAAACCTTCATCAATTTCATGAAGGATTTCGCTCTGATCCGATTCTGAAAAGAGGTTCCAGACTATTCTTCGCTCTTTGGGCGGAGAAGATTCGAGTAAAACTGCGACGTCAGCGGGTCGTAAAACATTTAGCAGGCTCCTGATTTGGTTAAAGCGCCCAGTCTCTAATAACTCATGGATAGTTTCACGTTGTCGCTGATAACTTTTTTCGAGGGATTCGTTCATGACAATTCGCTATTCGGCCTCACCGAACCGATTGTCGATTAATTCGATTAGGGCAACTTGCGCTTCTACTTCGTCTTCACCATCGAGCTCAAGCCGAATTTCAGTGCCGATAGTCGCTTGAAGCATCATCATCGACATAATGCTTTTCCCATCAGCAGATTGATCGCCGTTATGCACTGAAATGCTGGCAGCAAATCCATGCGCCACCTTTACAAAACTGGAAGCTGCGCGGGCATGCATGCCTAGTTTATTCTGAATTTTTATTCGGTGTACTATCAAAGTGAAGTCCGAGAGTCATCGCAGTAGATCGTTAGTACCCAAGCCCTTTAGTAATAGTTTGTTGGGATCAGGTGGTGATGTTACTCAATTCTCTGTGACGTATCTGTACATTTTTCCATCTTGGGGAAAAATTCTGATAAAGCTTCTGACTCATATAGACTGATCGATGCTGACCTCCGGTACAGCCAATGGCGATAGTCATATAACTTCGGTTATTTGCTTCGAAGGAGGGAAGCCAGGATGCCAGGAATCCTCGAATATCCTCGTACATCTTATGCACGTCTTCTTCGGAACCAAGGAATTCAATGACGGGGAGGTCGAGTCCTGTCAGGGCGCGTAGTCCGGGCTTCCAGTGAGGATTGGGAAGACAGCGCACATCAAAAACAAGATCGGCATCCAGCGGCACCCCATTCTTGTAAGCGAAGGATTGAAACAGTAGCGCGAACTCGTGGGTATCTTCCGTAATTCTGGAACGGATAAGGTCTCTAAGTTCGTGAATCGTCAGTCTGGTGGTGTCTATCGTGAGATCGGCGGCGGACGAAATTGGGTCCAGCAGTGCTGTCTCAAGTTCGAGTGCCTCATTCAACCCGGTTGCTTGATCAGAAAGCGGGTGCTTGCGCCTAGTCTCGCTAAATCGACGTACTAGGGTTGCATTGCCTGAGTCGAGGTAAACAATTCTGTGATTAACAACGGACTTGTCAATATTCGAAATGATATCCGGAAAGTTCTGAAGGTCGACGGGGATGTTCCGTGCATCGATGCTCACTGCGACAAGGCTTGTATTCTGATCTTCTTCCAATCGGCCTATGAGCGGCTGCAGGAGGCTAACAGGAAGGTTATCGATGCAGAAATAGCCAATGTCCTCGAGAACATGGAGCGCGGTGCTTTTTCCAGACCCCGAACGCCCGCTTATGATAACCAATGAAATCATAAATTCCTCCTAACTCTGGTTCGTTTTCTGCTGAATACTTTGTTCTCTGTTTGTTGCCTAGTTAACAACAGATTCAGCTCATCTCACGCGTCGCAGCGTCAAAAAGAGCGGCATCTGTTTTCGCTTCGAATAAACCGTGCCGATACTCTTCCTGATCAAACCTGGAAGCGAGCGTTGCCAGTACTTGGAGGTGCTCGTCAACCTCCTGTGTGGGTACTAATAGAACAAAGAGTACTTTGACCGGCTCATGATCGAAAGCTTCGAAGTCTACGCCCTCTTCAAGACTGAACATTGCGCCAATAATCTCATCGCAGGAGTCCAATCTGCAATGCGGTATTGCGATGCCATGCCCAAGCGCCGTCGAGCCTAATTTTTCCCGAGCAATTAAATGACTATAAACCTCATCTGCGTCAAGCAAGCGATTTGTCGCTGCAATTCTTCTGGAAGCTTCTTCAATTGCTCGTTTTTTACTCGTAACAGAAATTCGGCATTGAGTGCGTTCGGGTAAGAGAAATGATTTTATGTCCACATGTTGCCTGTATGCAGCGGATAATTGCGGCGAGATTATATCAACCCGTTGGTTCGCGTCCATGTTTAGCTGGATTTTATCTAACTTGTTCCACCAAACGTAGATCCGCCGGCTATTACGTGGACTTTAAAAAATATGTAATCCACCCAACACGCCTTACATCGGCTCTTTGGGTGTTTTTACGCAGTCAAATGAGGGTACTTGAAATATGTAGCGGGGGAGACTGGGCCATTGCTGGCCCAGTTCAATGGTTATCTTGCGTTACCGCGATGTTTTTTGTCGTATTGCTTTTCTTTCTGTTTGAGGAGTTGCCGATCTAGCTTGTCCGCAAGCATATCAATCGCGGCATACAAGTCCTCTGATTCAGCGTCTGCGTATACTTCACCGCCAGAAATTCTTATTGTCGATTCTGCCTTTTGCCTCTGCTTTTCTACACTAAGTATGACGTTCATGTGGATAATCTTGTCAAAGTGGCGTTCAAGGCGATCGAGCTTAGTGTTGACGTAGCTACGAAGTGAGTCTGTGACTTCCACATGATGACCACTTACGTTTATTTGCATATTGTTTCTCCTTACGTGGATGAAAGGAAACGAATACCCAGTGCGCTGGAATCAGTTTCCCAGTAGTAAATCTTTGACCGTTTATAAACAGAACGCGCAATAAACGCGTCCCTTTACCTGTTTTCTCTCCTTTACAAATCCTCGCGCATTAATTGCGACCTGTCTTTGATCCCGCGCAAGATTAGTTGATTTCTTCTCTCTAGACTCCAATTGTTGAGTGGGATCTACGTAAACCTTTCGCGGTTGTGCGCTTACGACTTTGCAGTCACTATTGGCCGTCGAGACAGCGCCTATTCTCGCCATGTGGTCATGAACAAATCACTTTCCGCATGTCATACCAGCTGTTTGCGTTCGTTCGAGGGAGGGATCATCAGTGAATCCCGGTATTTTGCAATGGTACGCCTTGCTACTTTTATGTCTTGCTCAGCCAGCATTTTAGCGAGTTTACTGTCGCTCAACGGTTTACGAGAATTTTCCTCACTTACCATCTTCTTGATGAGCGATCGAATTGCCGTTGATGAAACTTCGCCACCGGTGTGTGTGCTCACATGGCTGGAGAAAAAATACTTCAACTCGAATACGCCAGCGGGTGTGTGCATGTATTTTTGCGTAGTGACCCTGGAAATTGTCGATTCGTGAAGATCAACTGCTTCTGCGATGTCGTGCAATACGAGCGGCTTCATTGCCTGGGCGCCATACTCGAAAAAGCCTCGCTGAAACTCTACTATTTTAGTTGAGACTTTTAGCAGTGTGTCATTCCTCTGTTGTAGACTCTTAATAAACCAGCGAGCTTCTTGAAGATGATTCTTCAAATAAGTGTTATCTGAGCTGTTATCTGCGCGCTTAATCATTGACGCGTATTCTGAATTTACCCGGACCCTGGGTGCTGACTTGGGGTTTAGTTCGACAACCCAGCGACCTTCTTTTTTGTGAACGATGACATCAGGATCGACATATTCAGTGTTGGTCGTGGCGATGCTGGCCCCGGGTCTGGGGTTCAGACTTTGGATGAGCGCAATAACAGCCTGCAGCTCCGTTTCCTTCAGTCTGGTTTTTCGGATCAGGAGCGCGTAGTCCCGGTTTGCAAGGGATGAAATGTGCTCCTCGACTATACTGATGGCCTGGGCGCGCCAGGGTGTTTCCGCGGGAAGCTGTTTCAACTGTATAACAAGACATTCCTGTAAGTTTCTGGAGGCGATACCGACGGGATCCAGATGCTGAATGAGATGTAAGACGGCTTCTACCTCATCGATTTCACACTCGTACTCACTGGGAATACTTTCCAGCACGTCCTCGAGCGGAATTGTGAGTATGCCTTCACCGTCAATCCCGTCGACGATCGCCTCGGCGATGAGAGCGTCGCAGGGAGATAGATGAATGAGATTTAGCTGCTCTTCAAGATGAGATTGAACTGAGACCCCATCGCCATTTTTACGGTCGAGATAATCGTTATCGTCGTCATCACTGCCAGAATAGGTTTGCGGAGCCGGCGCTTCGTCCCAGACATCCTCCCAAAGGCTATCAACAGGTAATTCCTCAGAAATATTTTCGGTGGAAATTTGATCACTGATGTCCAGAACGGCATCACCATCAATCTCTGGGTCCAGTGCAGGCGCGGGTTCATCGACAGAGGGCACGCTTTCCTCCATCCGGCTGTCGATGGTCTCATCGCTTTTTGCCTCTGCTGTAGCTTCAGTTTCGGCGGAGGTCGTGTCGTTGGAAACACCTTCTATGGTCTCGCTAGGTTCATCAAGCGAACTCGCCTCATCAGGGCTAACCGGATCATCTGGTGTTTGTTCCTCCAGCATGAGGTTCGAATCCAGCGCTTCCTGAATTTCTTGCTGTAGATCTAGGCTGGAGAGCTGTAAAAGCTTGATCGCCTGCTGCAACTGAGGAGTCATCCTAAGTTGCTGACCAAGCCTAAGCGCGAGTGCTGGTTTCATTGCCATGGGCTAATCATACTCAGGCACCAAAAGGAATAGAACCTTGTTATCTTGTATCAAATGTGGTGTTGCTTTGATGGCCAAAAACAGACGACCTTTTGCTAGTGAATAAATACAGAGCATACTAAGTATACCTAGTGAAGTCAGCGCCGCAATTGGGATATCTGATGAAAACTAGATATCTTCAAATGATAGGTAGATATCGGGAGAAAATGGCTGTCTACATTCGAAAATCGTCGCCGAGATAGACGCGTTTCACGTGCTCGTTTGACAGAATCGCTTCGGTGGTTCCCTCTGCAATGATGCAACCCTCACTGACGATGTATGCTTTTTCACATATGTCGAGGGTCTCACGGACATTGTGATCCGTGATCAGAACGCCAATCTCACGCTCTGAGAGCTGTGAGATGATATTCTTGATGTCCTGAACCGAAATGGGATCGACACCGGCGAAAGGTTCATCAAGCAATATGAACGCAGGCTCCGAAGCCAGACTGCGGGCAATTTCAACTCTGCGGCGCTCGCCACCGGAAAGTGACATTCCCAAGCTGTCTCGAATCGGACCGATGTTGAATTCCTTGAGGAGAGATTCAAGGCGATCACGTCGATCTGCTCGGGTGAGTTCTTTTCGCGTCTCAAGGATAGCCATAATGTTATCCGCCACACTCAGCTTTCGAAACACCGAGGCCTCTTGGGGTAGATAGCCGATACCGGTTCGTGCGCGCTCATGCATGGGTTTTGGCGTGATGTCGTGACTGTCGAATAGGATTTGACCAGCATCACGGGGTATCGAACCGACGATCATGTAAAAGCAGGTGGTTTTACCTGCGCCGTTTGGACCCAACAAGCCAACGACTTGTCCGCTTTTAATTGAGAGTGTGACATCCGTGACGACAGGAGTGCCGCCGTAGCTCTTTGCAAGATTGATCGCCTGGAGTTCATGCATTGCTATGGTTTCTTTTGTGCTTTATTTGGGTGTGATGATGATTTCGATGCGATCCTGGGGTAAGCCATTACTTTTCAGATCGACAATGCCGAGATTGATATCATAGAAGAGCATCTCGCCAGAAAACTTGTCTGCGGTCTGCTGCATTTGTGCCTGTCCTTTTAAATGAAGTTTGGCGTCCTTGACCAGATAAGTGATCAGAGTGGCGTCAGCGGTCACTAGTTCCATTGAGTCATCATCAATTTGTTCGAAATGGGCAAGTTTGCTGGTTTTAGCATCATGATCATTGGTGATGGCGATTATTTTGACGACTTCGTCCTCTGCCATGAATATCTGAACTTCGTCAGCGACAATATTGAGAGTGCCTTGCTCTATATGCACGTTTCCCGTGTAGGTCGATTTACCAGCGGCATCGTCGATGACGCCATTGTTTGCCTGAATTCTAATCGGTTGTTCCCGGTCAGATTTGAGTGCTAGGGCCTGATGTGTGGCGCATAGCAATCCAAGCATGAAGATAATAAGTTTTGAAGGTCGTGACACTGGACAGTTGCTTCGCTAAATTGAAGGTGCAGTGTAACCTGTTTTGGCAACGTCCTCTATTCGATAAGACGTTTCACCTCTGGAATAAAAATAGTATTCACTCGCTGGATGTTATTAGTAAAGAATTCGTAACGAGTCTGCTCGAGATAGGCATTCATAGCACCCGCGGTGGTGCGCCCTGATTGGTCGTCGAGATAGACTTTGACACGTGATTCCAGATAGTCCCTGTCGGGATAAACAGTCATCTGTTCTGTCCTAATGTTAACGAAGTCACCAGACAGCCTCGTTTGCTGGGCGAAAACACGCTCCCACAGCTCGACAACCTCCTCTTCACGATTAGGCAACGACTGATTGTTGGACTTGGGCGTCAGCCGTCCAAAATTGGACTCTATGTCCCATGGGCTTGCGGTGTCTTCGAGGTAAATCTTGACCCTTGGCATCTCCAGAGTTGTGATATCTGTGGCGGGATAATGGGTAAGTTTTAGTGCCTTGATCTTATGTTTTGGTTGGCCCCGCTCATCATATTGATCAATGATGGCATTGACCATATAAAGGTCAGGTTCATTTTTCGCTTCCGGGTCTAGTGTTGCGGGTGCTCCGTCTCGGCTCATCAACCAGCTCGCCAGCCAAGCGACGGCAAACGTCAGAATCAGAATAATCAGGGCTCGGCTTGCGGCCATCAAATGTTGTCCATGTCAAAATTTCTCTGGTGCTCAGGCTAGAAGCCGAAATATAAGGAGCCAATGTATCCGAGCCAGGCGAGTAACAATATACCACCTTCAGGGCGTGATATTCTTGAACGGCCTGAAAAGCCGTATGCGAAAAATCCCAGCAGTACTGTCAGACCGAACATTAAGCCAAAGTCACGCCAAAAAACGTTGCTTGCTATCTCGGTGGGCGCGAGTAAGCAGGGAATTGCAAGCACCGCAAGCATATTGAATATATTGGAGCCGACGATGTTGCCTATCGCTAAATCTGTTTCCCCTTTCACCGCGCTGGTCACCGATACGACAAGTTCCGGCAGACTTGTGCCAATGGCGACAACGGTAAGTCCAATGATTAATTCACTCACGCCCATCTGGTGGGCAATTTTCACAACCGCCCAAACCAGGAGTTCAGAGCTGAGAAGAAGAAATACCAAACTCAAAATAAGCGTTAAGACGGCCTTTTGCTGGCTCATATCTGTTATCTCATCGAGTTCGGAGATGTATTCCTGCTCGTAATTAGCGGCAGACTCAGGCTGAGCATGAGGTTTGTCATTCTCTGCTTCACTTTCGGCTGTCCTGTTTGCCAAGTGCTCATGCGCCAATCGGTATAAAAACGTAGCAAGACAAGCAAACAGTAGCAGCCCATCCCAGAACCCTAGATGAAAATCTACCAGAGTGGCACCTGCACACAGGGTAACGAGGAACATGATGGGCAGGTCTTTTTTGAGAATGTCATCGCGGAACGGGAGAGGAGTGATTAATGCAGTGATACCCAGGACCATGCCTATATTGGCAATATTCGAACCGATCGCATTACCAACGGCGAGTTCCGGTTCTCCCTGCAGTGAAGAGGTCACGGCCACAAAAATTTCGGGCGCGGAAGTGCCAAGGGCCACGATGGTTAAACCGACGATCATTGGAGAGATGTGAAAATTTCTGGCTGTTGTTACTGCGCCGATGACAAAATAGTCTGCACTCTTGAACAAGATGAGAAATCCCACTAGTAGTGCGAAACTTAGAAGTAGCATACTTCTCTTGGAATGGCCTGTTGAAAAGAC
>CAJXBG010000051.1 GCA_913050215.1 uncultured Gammaproteobacteria bacterium | reverse complement strand
CGCGGGCGCTGCGCTTGCGGTGGCATTTGGTTACAGAGACGCCATTAGTATTACGACCATTGGTGCGGGGGCAGCAACCTATATTGTAGGGCCAGTGACTGGCTCGGCAATTGGCGCAACCTCCGACATCATTGCGCTGAGCGTTGCTGCAGGTCTAGTAAAATCGATACTTGTGATGACCTGTACGCCATTGGTGGCAAGGTTAATTGGTCTCAACAATCCCTCGTCGGCGCTGGTTTTTGGAGGCCTGATGGGCACAACAAGCGGTGTTGCTGCAGGGCTTGCCGCGACTGACCCAAAACTTGTGCCCTATGGGGCGATGACCGCCACTTTCTATACGGGCGTGGGCTGTTTGTTGGCACCATCGATTCTGTACCTTTTGGTAAAAGCTATTGTGGAGTAGCGATATCAGCGCCAGGTCTTTGCATTATCCGCCGGATTGTCTCGATAGGTAATTTGGACGATCTATCAAAATAGAGTACGCCGTTAACTTCCTGTTGGACGTCTGTGAGCTGCGTCCAGACGAAACCACACAGTTGGTCGGCATCGGCGATGGTCTCGGCGACGTTTTCAAAGCGCTCCAGTAAATCGGCTTCGGTTGTGGGTAATTCTCCATAGGCAAATTCATCGCCCTCAAGATCACTCGCCTTGTAGCCGATACCGCCGCACTCTGTGAGCAGTATAGGTAAACCGGCAACGTCTGCTCCCGCGAGGGCGCCGATGCGCGGCCGCGGCCCACCAGCGACTGTCGCAGCTGGGTTGTCCATTAATTCACTGATGCGATCTCGAATATTACCGGTCTCTCCCTCGTAGACGTGCAGCGTCCATAGATCGCCAGTGGAAAACTCCCAGCCGTCATTGCCTACGATCAATCTCGAATTATCCAAGGTGCGGGTGAGTGAAACCATCGCATCAACAAAAGCGCGTTGTTGCGTTCGGTCAGCCTGATGCCAGACCCCCCAGCTTTCATTAAAAGGCACCCAGGCGATAATGCAGGGGTGTTGGCGGTCGCGACTGAGCACGGACATCCACTCATCAGTAAAGGTGCGTACCAGCTCATTGCTAAATATTCTGCCGGAAGGCATCTCTTCCCAAACTAACAATCCCAGCTTATCCGCCCAATAGAAGTATCGCGGATCTTCGATTTTTTGGTGTTTTCTAGCGCAGTTAAAGCCCAGTGACAGGGTAAGCTCCACATCCCGCTTAATCGTCGCGTCATCAAGGGCTGTATACCAGCCGCCCTCAAAGTATCCCTGGTCCAACACGCCCCGCAGGTAAATCGTTTGGCCGTTTATTGTGATAGCACCGTCTTTCTTGCCGATCTCCCGCAAGCCTGTATAACTTTCGGCGGTGTCAATAATGACACCGCTTTCGTCGAATAAAACAAGCTTTACTGTATATAGCCAAGGTGATTCAGGAGACCATAACTTCGGGTCGGGTATGGTCAAAGAGATTTTCGCTTCAGCGCGAGCATCAAATTGTCCTTCGACCCGAGCTACTGGAATAGCATCGTCAATAAGCGTTAACTCGATTTTACCTTTGTGATGCCGGCTTGATTCTATCGAACAGGTTAAAGTGTTGGTCTCTAGCGTAAACTCGCTTTGGATGCTCGTAATGTGATTGTCGGATACCGGCTCCAGCCAGACCGTTTGCCAAATGCCAGTGACAGTATCATAGTCAATTGGCCATTTTGTGGTGCCCGCTTGTTTTCCTCTCGGCTGGGTCCAGCTGTCAGAGTCTTCGACGCGAATTGTGATGTTATTTTCACCCGCACGGACCGCATGACTGATATCAAATTTAATGGGTACATAACCACCGCGATGCTGACCCACTTCCTGCCCGTTGACAAACACGCGAGTCCAGTGATCACAGGCGCCAATATGCAGCAAAATATTTGCTTCCCACGTTACCGGCAGTAGGAATTGGCGGTGGTACCAATTGACTCTTTCAGGCGTGAGATTGTGCTGTTCGGATGCTTCAGACTCGATGGGAAAGGGCACAACAATTGAATCTTCGAATTGCGTTTCATGAAACCATCGGTCTTTAAGACCCTGATCTTTTGGGTCGGGTTGAAATTGCCAGCGGCCATTAAGGTTTAGCCAATGATCTCTGCGTAGTATTGGCCTCGGATATTCGGGGCGCGGTTGAGCGGGCTTGTTGACTTCCGCAGGAATTTTATTAGACATGTGACTTCTTTCCGATGAGAAAAAATTAAGTGTTAGTTGATGATAGCATCCCATGACCTAGCCGCTTCTCCAACAATATCGCTGAGTGACCGGGACGTTATTGCACCATCAGTTACTGCCGAATTTGCTGCGTTGTTGAACTGCTCAAGAAAGCGCGTTTTGTTGCCATAGCGGGTTATCAGTTGTTCAGGCGCAAATGGAAATGATGACCCACCAAGTAGCGCAAAAATATCTTCGCTTAATGGAATTGCGCTGTTTTTTGCCAGTGGAACCTCAACCTGAGGTAACCGGATGCCGCCAGTTGCAATGCCGGATTTATCTCGTCTGGGTGACGGTGGTGTTCCCTCAAAGTCAATGGCTGGAAACTCTGGGGGCAGGGTTCCATCGGTCAACCAGCAATGCATATGCTGAAAGACCATATCGTAGACCGGACTGATTGGAATAGCATTGATGGCAGGTTCGACTTTACCGGAAACGATATTGTCACGATCAAGCAGTTTTTGACGAATCGTTCGCCCTTGAATTGAAGTATGTGATGTGCCGGCGACTTCCCAGAATCTCATGGTTTCGGTATTAGGTTGGCGCACGCCAAAGCATGCGATCGCCTCTAGCTCTGAATTCACGACAAAGATCGGTACCCCGAGATCATCGCGTAACAGGTTTTTTCCCCGGAGCCGCTTAGCGGCGTTACCGGGTAGTGGTTTGTTGATATCAACCAGCGTATCACCGACTTCAAGCGCCGTGCCCGAACCAAAGTATATCTGCAGAATAAACCCGTCAATAGGATTGCGGATTGGCGCGATGGCATTAATAAAGGTTGCTAGACGACCGGCTGATTGGGACGCGCCTTGGGCAATAACGCGCTCCACTTTAAGACCTGACATCGGATCAATACCTTCTACCGCTCGGTTTGGGCCTATGAGTTCTGCGGCCTGTGAAAAAATGTCGAAGGAAAGGTCGTCGGAAGGGATGTGTAAATCGGGATATCGTTCTGCATCCCAGCCATGCAGTCCCTGATGCAAAGGGGGCAAGCCTTCTATGCCAACTTTCTGGGTTGTAAGACATACGAGGGCAAAACCATTTTCAAAAATCGTCTTGCTGTCGGCTTGAAACAGATCATGTCCTGCGGTGACGTTGTTCCATGTGAGCACCACCGTGCCGTTGAAGTTTGCTGGATTGCGAGGCGCGTACACAATAAAGCGTGTTTTGAAATCTGCAACACCCGCGCTTTCTGCCTGCCAGAATCCGCTACGATCCTGTTCAGCGCCATCCTTCATGCGAAAACGCGTGGCTTCACCCTGAAGAAAATACTCATGCTCTGAATAATCCAGCGTGTCCATATCGAGCATCGATGCTGCAAAAGGCCAGCCATATTTCCCGCCCTGGATGGGACCCTGTATTTTTGTTGAATTAGTCATTATATATTTCCCGAAGAATAGCAGATTGTTGTAATGTGACGCTTCTCGAAACAATAATCAAACTGACAATGAACCTGTGATGGTAATCCCAAACCGAGTCCGGGCGGGCTGCAGAACAGACAGACAAGGAGAATGAAATGAGTGTGATGACCTATAGCCTTGAGGGTGACGTAGCCATCCTAGCTTTCGACGATGGAAAGGCGAACGCCGTTAGCCATACTTTTATTGATGCAATGAATGAAGGTTTGGATGCTGCCTTAAAAGAAGCGAAGGCCGTCGTGATATCAGGTCGCGCAGAACGATTTTCGGCGGGTTTTGATTTATCGGAATTTAAAAAAGGTCCCGAGGCGACGGCAACACTCCTGAACAGGGGGACTGAAATGTTTTATCGCTTGTTTGCACATCCTCAGCCAGTAATTGCCGCTTGTACGGGTCACGCGATCGCTGCTGGTGGTTTTCTGCTATTGGCATGTGACACACGTATTGGCACTTCGGGTGATTATAAGATTGGCCTGAATGAAACGGCGATTGGTATGAGCTTTCCAGTATTTGGCCATGAACTTGCGAATTCACGAATTTCAAAGCGTCATTTAACCGCTGTGCTACTGCAGGCGACGTTGTATGATCCCGCCGGCGCAATAGATGCCGGTTTTTTGGACGAGGCTGTCGCTGCGGAGGAACTTCAAGCACATTCGGTGGCAATAGCGGCGCAGCTCGCGCAGTTACCCGCGGATGCCTATGCTCAAAACAAACAAGATATCAGAGCGCAAAGCCTGCAGCGCATCAAAGACAGCATCAGATGACACTGGTCAAAGCGCTTAAATAATATTGAAGATGGAGTCCAAAACTTATGATTGAAATCCACGGCGATGTTGCCGATGGCTTTGAGCCAGTGAAGGATTTATATGAACGCAATATGCGGACCCTGGCGGAAAGACAAACCCAGCTTTGCATCTATCATCGAGGCAAAAAGGTGGTTGATTTGTGGTCGAGCGCCGAGGCGCACCCCGGGTTTTCACCTGATTCACTGGTCAATGTTTTTAGCAGCGGTAAAAGCCTCGAGGCGATCGCGATCGCGACCCTGGTGGGTAAGGGGTTGCTTGATTATGACGCGCGCGTCGCTAACTACTGGCCTGAGTTTGCTGCCAATGGTAAAGAGGCCTTGACGATCGCTGAACTCATGCGGCATGAAGCTGGTTTGGCTGCGTTTGATTCTTCTATACCACCAGAAGACTTGTTGCCGGAAAATATTAAGGCCAACAAGATAGGCAAGGTGATCGAAATGCATCGCCAAAAGTACCGCGGCGCAGGAGGAAGCACGAGGGAATACCATGCGCTCACGAGGGGCTGGATTGTGAATGAAGTCTTTCGGCGTGTTGATCCGAAGGGTCGAACAATTGGTGAGTTTCTTCAGGAAGACATTAGCGGTCCTCTTGGTATAGATGTGAATATTGGTCTGAGAGAGGATCAACTGAATCAGGTGGTGCGAGTATCGCCTTTGCCATTGGGTTTTCAGTTTGCGCAGGGCTTTAAGCCGAAATTATCGGGTAGAAAAATTGAGCTTAATATTTTGCAAACCAGTGTCATGCTGCTGAGGTTGTTGCCGAATTTGCTCAAGGCCACCGGGAGAGGCGCACCACCACCGTTTGTGGGAATGAATAAAATCTCCTTCTTTAATCATCCAGCAGTCGCGATGGGAGAGACGCCATCCGCTAATGCCAACTGCTCGGCAAGAGGGTTGGCAAAATTAGCGGCAGTGCTCTCGCTGGGTGGAAGTTATGAAGGCAATGAATATCTTTCTGAAGCGGCATGCGATGCGTTGCATGATAAACACGATAAAAAAGACATGGGATTTGGCACAACCACATTTACTCAGGGTGGTGTTGCCCATTTTGACGAAGTCAGTCCCCGCAGTTCGAAGCGAGAAAGAAGCTTTAATGGTGGCAGAGAGGGGTTCTATGGTTGGATGGGTCTTGGGGGGTCGGTTTTTCAGTGGCATCCAGAACACGAGATCGGCTTCGGTTATGTACCAACCTCGCTGAATATACTGGACCTCTTCAATGAAAGGGCTAAAACCTACCAGGCAGAAGTGCTTAAGTGCGTGGCGGCACTCTAATGAGAAATACCGGCCTAGACGCCAGGCTCAACGTTTAGCCTGGCGACCTCAGCCATGAGTCTCAGCGCTTGCTCGTCACCACTAATTGTCAAACCTGTAATGCCACTGTCTTCCCAGTCCCTGAAGCGTTTTTGTATTCTTGCCTTGTTGCCGACAAGCGCACCCTGATCAACAAACTCATCAGGGACTGCAGCTGTTGCCTCATCCTTGCGTTTTGCAAGGTAGAGTTCCTGTATTCTCTCCGCAGCGTCGCCAAAGCCCCGGCGGACCATCATCTCCTTGTGAAAATTTTTGCTCTTGTGACCCATGCCACCAACATAGAGAGCGATGCCAGGTTTCATCCGATCGAGACCCGCTTTGACATCATCTGTGATAATGACGTTGCTCATCGCCTGACATTCGAAGCTATCACTGGTCTTGCCTGCCTTCTGCAGACCCGCATCAATCCAAGGTTTGTAGGTATCAAAATTCTCAGGTACCAGACCCAGCGGGAGCCAGCCATCGGCGATCTCTGCGGTAAGCTTCACGGTTGATTCCATGCCCGTACCCAGCCATATCGGAATATCCGGGTTCATATGCAGAATTGACTTCAGTGGCTTGCCGACACCCATTGCACCGTCACCGATAAAGGGCAGGGAAATTTCCTTGCCTTCGTGAATCACTGGCTCCTCACGTCGAAGCACTTTCTTCATGATTGTCACGTAGTCTTTTATACGGTAATAAGGTTTGCCCCAGGGCTGGCCATACCATCCCTCAACAATCTGCGGTCCGGAAACTCCGATACCGCAAATCACCCGATTACCGCCGGCCAGGGCGTCAATTGTGGCGATGGTCATAGCCGCATTGGCGGGCGTTCGGCCTGCTAGTTGTATGACAGCCGTACCCAATTTTATTCTGTCAGTCTTTGCTGCAAGGTAGGCCAATGGTGACAGGGCGTCTGACCCGTAGGCTTCTGCAGTCCATACCGTGTCATAACCCAGTCGTTCGGCAAGCTGAACTTTTTCTACGGGCAGTTGTAGCTGGCCGCCAGAGTATCCAAGCATCAGTCCAAGTTTCATTACAATTTTGTCCTTTTATCTGTCGTATTGAGGGCCTGTCATTTGCCCAGAATCGGTCGGTGGATTGGGTAGCGCGTCGAGCGGCGGCCAGAGAATAGGAAGACCCTCACCCCGCATGGGTTCGTTGACCCCGACGCCTGCACGATCCAACGGGAATGCAGGTCTGTCACTGGTACGTGTCGAACCGTCGGCATAATAAACGATGGTAAAAACCCGCCTTGTTTGCGCCGATATATTTGCCGCCGCCCGGTGCACAGTAAAACCCGAATGCCAGACAACCGAGCCCGGGTCAACCATCACAAATTCCGGTTTTGCGCCTGCTAGCGCTTTATCTTCAAGAATAGGGTAGGGCGTTGTCGAGCGAGTGATGTCGACGATCTTCAGTCCGCCAACTTTGTGAGAGCCAGGAACGTAAGCCATCGCGCCGTTTGTATCATCAATTTTTTGAAAGGGTATCCAAGCGCTAACAAGCGGGGTATCGCCAATCGGCCAGAAAGTCTGATCCTGATGAGCCTCGGTGTCTTTACCACCGGGCTCCTTGTATAGCGCCTGGTCTTGCCAGAGACGAACCTTCTCTGCGCCCAGCAGTTGGGCGGCGATACCTGCCAGGCCCTGATGAAAAGTCAGTGGTTTTATTGCTGTGGCTGTTTCCCATAGTCGCATGCATTGCACAAAAGATTGCTCGTAAGTCGTCTTTTGCTCAAGCGTTCGCTGATCATCAGCGGTTCTGAGGGCTACTTCCCGATCGACCTCAGTCCCAAACTGCTTGATTTCTGATGCTGTTAGCACATCACGAGTTAGTAGGAACCCTTGGTCTCTGTATCGCTGGATATCTTCCTCATTTACTGTCGTGGGATAAGTTGCTTGAGATTTCATTGATGTTCCCATGTTCAATTTTTAGGTTCTAATAACCGCCAATCAGGAGGTGTCTCAGGATGATCTAACGGCCCGCTGGCGTTTTTGACGACCCTGCGTTGGTCATCAAGCCAGCATGCCCATTCGCTGCAGGGTACCAGTTCGTCATGCCGCTTGTTTTGATGCTGGCGAAGGAGATCTTGCATGCCACTTAGCACTTCGCTGTTCGCGGTAGTCACAATATTTTCTTGCTGAAGCGGGTCTAACACCAGATCGTATAACTCCTCTCTGCCATCGAGGCGCCGACAGTACATATGGGTTTTTGTTCGAACGCCTCGCCATTCCGCACCATCCTGAAACCAGTCGAAATACTTGGAAAAATTCATCAGGAATATGCTGTCTTGTTCTTGTGATGGCGCTTCGGTCGTATTGTCGCCTGCTGCAGATCTATCACTAATTTGAGTCGTTAGTGAGCCTGAAATGTCTTCGCCTTCAACTGTTGCAGGTATTGGGATGTCAGCGAGCCCACAAATTGTCGGAAAAAAATCAACCATGCCAAGAAGGGCATCCGAGCGAGTATTGGCTGCGATTTTTGATGGGTAAGAGATGATCGCGGGTATTTTGATCGAGGCCTCGTAGGGATTTTTCTTGGACCAGGGATTGACCCCTTGAGAACCGCCCTGAGTGCCGTGATCAGAGGCAAAAACGAAAATGGTATGATTGAGCAGATTGCGTGATTCAAGATGATCAAGGAGCTTCCCCAACATTTCATCAACGGCGAGTATCATTGCCAAATAATGTCGATACATTTCAACGGAAGGCGCAATAAGTGTTTCAGGCACGTTATCGGGCAGGGAGATCTTGTCGGGCAACATGTCGTAAAATTTGTCGGGCGCGAATTTTTCGGGTGTGTAGTGGGGTTGATGCGGTGAAAGGAAGAGCAGAAACGGGTTGTCATCAGCTTCTTCGATAAACTCGAAAGCATAGTCCAGTAATCCTTCGGTTTCGTACCCGCGCCAGCGCTCGTAGTTCCAATCTCCCTTCTGAACAAACCCGTTGAAATAAACCATATGTTGATTGTAGGCTCGCCAGTAATCAAACCCCAGTCTGTCTCGGCCTTTTGGTACCCAGTCAGGCTGCATCGGTATGCGATCAAGCGCTGGCCAATGTCCTGTATGAAGATGCCACTTGCCAATCCACGCGGTTTTGTATGTTTGGTGCGCAAACGCATCGCCGATAGAAATTTCCGAATGACGAGTACGGGTTGAATTGATCAGGTGGCCAGTACTCTGGGGATATCTTCCAGTTACAAGCATCGCTCTCGCCGGAGTACAAACAGGGCAGTTGGAAATAGCGTTGTCCAGCGTGACACCCATGGCAGCGAGACGATCAATATTCGGGGTTGCTATTTGTGTCTCGTGATAACCATGATTACCGTAAAGAGGCAGCGACTGTGCTCGGAGTTGATCTGGATATAAAACAACGACGTTAGGCTTATCAGTCATGGGCGGCCAAACTCAGCGTCGATCAATCGTTCTGTGACGAGCCTTTCGAACGCATCCTGGTCCTTCCAGTTCATTGCGCAATTTACAAGTTGGCCGGCATCATCAACCAGTGTTTTCCCGTCATCAGTGATAATGATAGGTAGCTGTTCCATCTCTATCAGCGATTCACTAAAAGCTAAGTACACCGCGACAGTGTCATACAACAGAGATGACTGTGCCTGTGGATCAATTTCAGAAATGATGGGCCAATCTTTTACTTGTTCGCACCAGAGGAAGTGATTTTCCATGACTGCCTTGGCGAGTGGGTCGTCGGACAGACTCACCGCTTTAAAATTATCGTCTCGCAATAGCACAGTGCCACAAGTGTCTAGTGGTGTAATCGTGATATCCCAGGGAGTTGCGAAGACGCGTTGGCATGCCAGTGTGTGTTTCTTGACGTTGTATTCTTTCATCGGTTTGTTGGCGCCCAAATAACCACGTCGAATACTCCCGTGCATGCCGATAAATCTCGAGTTGTTGACCATATCTGGTGCACGTGCAAGTGCCGCTGCAATGTTGGGAACAGGACCGATACAAATAATGCTGACCTTCTGAGGACTGTTTTTGACAACGTCACACAAAGCCCCCACGCCATCAATCAACACCTCACCCGCGTAATCTTCTAGGCTAAAATCCGTCACCCAGGGTTCATGGGTTCTCTGTGTCTCATCAAGTGGGATGCCAATACCGATGGGGATGTCGGTTCGTCCGGCTATTTGGAGTAATTTTGCAACGATTTTTGCGGAATAATGCGTGTCGCCGGTATCCGTGGTGATTAACTTGATGTCCAGTTCGGGGCAGCGCAGCAAAAACGCCAGTGCCCAGACATCATCGACGTCAAAACCAATATCAGTGTCGAGAATAACAGGTGTCAGCATTGAGATTTCCTCTGGGTTTCCCCCTTGAGTATACGTGAATTGCGTTTATTGGCATGTGTTTTTAACTAGGGTATTGTTAACCCAATCATTCGATTGGACGAGGGGCGTATCTCGATGAGCGTTAAAGATGTCTGAGGCTTCGAGCGAAAAGCAAGTGCAATACAATCGTGTTGCAAAAAAGTATTCAGAAAAGCTTGTTCAGTATCGAGCAGGCGTTCGGGAGAAATCGGGGGGAACTGCGCGGACGGTCGAATCGTTATTTCCAGATTTCAATAAAGTTGGCTTGGGAGTTCATCTTGAATACTCACGGATGGGCAATCAACCGGTAACAGATGAGCTTCAGGATCGGGCGGAGGCGCTGAACATTGACTTTGAGCATCTCGGGCTGACACTGGGTACAGTGCTTCACAACGTCGATCTAAAGGATCCTGTTACACCCGAATTAGTCGCCTTCATCAGAGATACATTACTGGAAAGGAAAGTCATTTTTTTCCGAGACCAGCATTTGACGGAAGATGAGCAGGTTTCTTTTGGACGAATGTTCGGTGATCTTGATGCGTTTCCGTTTGGTAAACCCGGTAATAATCCCTTCATTCTTGAGATTAGCCACAGTGAACAAAGCCCCGGCGCAGAAAATAGTTGGCATACCGATGTGACCTGGATGGAGAAGCCTTCGCTGGGTTCAATTGCGCAATGTGTGAATGTGCCTCCCTATGGTGGTGACACGCTATTCTCGGACAGTTACGCCTGTTATCAGGGGTTGCCACAAGCGATGCAAGAAAAACTCCAGCATCTTCACGGCATTAACGATTACCAGGTGTTTCTCATGGGGCGGGGTGATGGGCAACTGCCAGACGATATTGTTGAAGGGCTTAAAAAAGAAATACCGTTTGGTGTGAGTCATCCATTGCTGAGAACGCACCCGGAAACAGGTAGAACAACACTTTATATGCACGGTGGTTTTTTGCGTCATGAATCGCTTTACGACGTGCGAACGCAGAAAACTTTGCCCGAGCGCGACGCCAAAAAGACTGTGGCTTTTTTACAGCAACAACATGGTAGGCCAGAATATACTTGTCGCTTTAACTGGGCGCCGGGTTCAATCGCATTTTGGGATAATCGAGCGGTTCAACACTATGCCGCCAGTGACTACTATCCGCATGAGCGTTTGCTGCGAAGGGTCACTGTCAGTGGTGATAAACCTTATTACAAACCAGAGACGAGCAAGCAGGGCCGCACCTAGCGCTAGGCTAAAGATATCCAGCTGAGCGCAATTTGGGATTTATCCCCGGTCTACAAATGAGATGTTTCTTTATAAATTGAACTCAACGACTGATTCCAGCAAGAGGAAGTAACTATGTCACACGATACAATTATTAGCGGCGCAACGATTATTGATGGTACCGGCGGTGAACCCATCAGCGCGGATATCGCCATTGATGGTGAGCGAATTTCCCGCATTGGCGATTTGACGGGCGTTGACGCGGGCAGAAAAATTGATGCCGAGGGTAAAATCGTGACGCCGGGTTTTGTTGATTTGCATACCCACCTGGATGCGCAGGTAGGTTGGGATCCAGAAATGAAGTCCAGTTCCTACCATGGTGTGACTACTGCTCTCATCGGTAATTGTGGGGTTACCTTCGCACCCGTGAGCCAGGGAAACCACCGCCTGTTGGCTGAGTTAATGGAGGCCGTCGAAGACATCGGCGCCAATGCCATTATGGATGGCTTGCCCTGGAACTGGTCTAGCTATGGTGAGTATCTGGATTCGGTGCAGTCGCTAAAGCCAGCCCTAAATATTGTAGGGCTTGCTGGCCACTCGGCGATACGTTTTGAAGCCATGGGTGACAAGTCGATGGATGAGGGCGTCCAAGCAACACCTAGCGAACTCGAACACATTAAACGATTGGTTAAAGAATCTGTCGAAGAGGGTGCGGTTGGCTTTTCCACCTCTCGATTCCTCGGTCATCACGTGCCTGATGGCAGGTTAACGCCGGGTACTTGGGCTGACTTGAACGAAACACGTGCTATTCAGCAAGCGATAATTGATGGCGGTGGTGCCGGTGGTTTATTTCAGGTGGCACCGGACATGGCCTCCCGGCGCGAGATTGAATTTGAAATGTTCAAAACCGGTGCAGAGCTCGGTTGTCACGTGATGTATTCCGGCGGAGCGGGTGGTAATGGTGATGGTGGTGTCGGTCGTACGGCGCAGTTTTTAGACAAAATGAACGAAGGTGGGCGTCGGATGACTAGCGTTTGTCATACGCGACCTAGCGGTGCGATGTTTGGCTTGGCTCAGTCGACGCCGTTTCGCAATTCACCTTGGAAGGAATTGATGGCGTTGCCAACCATTGCTGATCGTGTAGCGGCTTTAAAGGATCCGGCGACGCGAGAGCGACTGATCACCCGGTCAAAAGAGACCGGCTTCAGGGCTGACCCGGCTTTGTTGCACCCGATGGGTATGGGAGATGTGCCGGACTACGATATGGGGCGCGAGAACAGCCTTGAGCAATTGGCTGCGAGACAGGGTAAAGATCCCGTTGAAGTTTATGTTGATCGATTGATCGAGTCTGAAGGCCGCGAGCTATGGAACTTCTGGGCATTTGGCGGTGCCCTAGAGAATCAGTGGGCGTATATGAAAATGGACCATTGTGTGCCGATGCTAGCGGACGCGGGAGCCCATGTTGGTATTTTTACTGATACTGACTCGCCGACATTCTTGCTTGCGGAACTGACGCGTCGTCAGGGAGTATACACATTACCCGAGGCAGTTCACCGGATCACTTTGAAGTCTGCTGATGTGCTTGGCTTGAAGGAACGCGGTGCAGTGAAAGAAGGCTGGATCGCAGACTTGAATATTATCGACTATGAAAATCTAGAAACGGGATATCCGTATTATGTCAATGACTTCCCACACAATGGTGGTCGTTACATCGTTGAGAGTGCGGGTTATCTAGGCACGATGGTGGCTGGCAACATGATTGTTGAAAATGGTAAGCATACCGGCAGTCGACCAGGTACGGTTATTCGCGAGTTCGCCCGAAGCTAATGTTGAGTCATTGTTAGTCCGCGTTAAGGCACGGCTTTTAGGATATCTGCATCTGCCAAATAAGGGCTGTTCGATGCTTTGGCAAGGGCAAGGCAGTATGTGGGTCTTGCGTGAAAGGTAGAGAAGCCGGAAAAAATTTAGGGAGTAGACAATGACAAGCAGGCTGGAGATAAAGGGTTTTGATGAGTTAACCCCAGCGCAGCAGACGCAATATGAGCGAATTGCAAAATCGAGATCTCCAGGTGCGAATGAGCAGTTTGGTGGTCCTTTTGATCCCTGGATAAGAAGTCCTGAAGTGGCACAGCGCGCGATGAGTATGGGCAACTTCGTTTGGGAACGTACATCAGTAGGACGTCGGATTGTTGAGCTTGCTATCATTGTGACGGGCAGGTATTGGCGCAGCAACGTTGAATGGGTGGCCCACGCCAAAATGGCAAAAGCAGAAGGCGTTTCCGACGAAGTGATTAGTGCGGTATTCGACGAGGAGCCACCGCCTGCTGCTGCTCCGGAAGACGAAAAACTAACAATAGCAGTCTGCCGAGCATTGCATGAAACGAAGGATTTACCCTTGCCCCTTTATCAGCAAGCAATAGCCACATGGGGTGAGCATGGACTCATGGATATTATTCAAACCATTGGTTTCTACACCTTCGTATCTATGACGCTGAATACGTTTAACATTCCTACCGGCGACGGCGACCCGACGCCTTTTCCTCGCGACGAGTAAGCAGGACGATTTTTCTTCCCTCTGCTAGAGGGTGGGGGATAAATCTTTCTTTCGATGCGCAATAAACCATGAGTCCATGATTTTGGGATAATGACCAAGCCGACAGTATGGGGTTAGCCTGCTTGTTGCCAAAGTGTGGCAAATATCCCGGCTGATTCAGTATGTCGAATCACTGGCCCAGGCTGTATGTCGAATCACTGGCTCAGGCTGTCTGTCGAATCACTGGCTCAGGCTGTCTCTCAGTTTACGACGAGCCTGTTATTCTTGTTTGGGCTTGAACTTCGGAAGAATGTATAAAATTCGGTATTGATATTTAGGTTTTAGGGGAGCAACCAATGACACCAAGACAGTCCGGACACAATTTTATTGATTTGATCAATCGTTACTACGACGGTTGTAACACCGCGGATATTGACCTGATGATGTCAACTTTCACGGATGATGTTGTGCACTATTTTGTCGATCATTCGAAGGTGGTAGGTGCGCACGGGCTCGCAAATTACTGGGCTAAAGTCGCACCGCTAACGCAGGCGAACTGGCAACTAGATCATGCTGTTGTGCAGGAAAATGAAGCGGTCATCGAGTGGAGTATGAAATGGCAGCCCAAACAAACGACGATGCCAGAAATTCTCAGGGGCGCAGAGTGGTACAGGTTTCGGGATGGCAAAATTCTAGAGATTCGCTCGTATCACAATAATTTTTATTTACAGCATCCTGATAACCGTGAACTCCGAGATTTTGACTATCTGTCTCGGGGTTATCGGGTAGAATAGTGTAACGTTACTTCCTAGCTGATTACGGCTAACAATACGCCGGTCTAGACGCGTCTTGCTTCTAACCACTAATTATCAAATGATCCCGGTTCCGAAAATACTCATTACCTGAATGTTGAAATTAACCCATCAAGACATTCGCCACGTTGCAGGTGGATCTACCTTTGACCGTGGTGAAAATTATTTTGCGCAGGGGGCTGTGGTAGAAGGTATCCCTGAGGCCATCGATAGCGAATATGTGATCCTGCGTTCGAAGGTGAGTGTTAGTGGAAGTATGTTCCTGCAGGAAATCGGTCTGGAAGCGTCTGGCACTTTTGGCATTCACATCGATGGGATTTGTTCATGTTCTGTCGGTTTTAATTGCGAACACGTCGTGGCGGCTTGTCTCTTCTATAGTGATACTGCCAACGCAGACCCAGCTGAGCAGCTCGTTGTAAAACTGGATTGGGTCAATAACCTCAAAAGGGCTGGCCAGCCAGAGTCTGTTAGTGCTGATGAGGAGTTTATTGCCTATATTCTTGACGAGGGGTTTCGTTCCAATGATCTGAAAGTTCGTTATGTGGCGTGCAAAATCAACAACAATGGTGCGCGAACCAAGGGCAGAAAACTAGGACAGCACGCTTTGGTGAATCGTCTGAGTTCAGCGACACAGGCAGATGTTCAGATAAATAGAATGCTGGGCGCATTCGATAGCATCGGTGGCTACGCTGACGAATATGGCATATCAGGTGAGCTTGGTCAGTTGTGCCTTTCCAGAATGATCGGTACAGGACGCTGTTTTTGGCAAGAAACAAAAAATCCCCCGTTATCGTTCGGCGCAGCCAGAGCACTGCACGTCGATTGGCAAGCAATGACTGACGACAATCTACAGCTTGAATTGGCAGTAAAACCAGCTGCGAAGGTGCTTAATCTATTTCCCCCGCACTATCTAGATCAGGAGATCTGGTGTATCGGATCGATTTCAGGCGCGAACTTTAACAACCAAGAATGGCAACTTCTGCACGAAGCCCCACGGTTGACTCAAAACGAAGTCAACAGTTTTAGTGAACATTTGTTTATTGAAATGCCTGAATCACCACTCCCTTTGCCTGGAAAGGTTGACCCAATAAAGATAGTGGGTCAGTTGCCGGTGCCCCTGCTACGTATTGACACTGTTCAGCAACTCGCAACAACACATCATCGAATATCTCTCAAGTTTAAATATCAGCGTGTAGAGATTCCTGTATACCCGGTAATTCCTGTTGTGAATTTGATGGAAGGCGGCGAAGTGTTATCGATTCATCGAAATCTTGAAACGGAATATCATTTTCGACAACAACTACAACGGATGGGTTTGAAAGAGAATACACAAAGCGGCGTTGACTGTTGGTTGGGCTTTGACAGCGGGCAAGTGCAAAGTGCACCCGAGGTCCGAGTGGACGAAATTGATCGATGGCGATTGTTTTTGAAAGAAACGGTCCCTTTATTGAAAGCTGATGGTTGGTTGATTGAAGTTTCTCCAGATTTTTCCCTGACTTTTGTCGAAGTCGACAAATGGGAGGCGTCGCTGGAATCCGACTCAGATCAGCGTGCCGAAGAGAGAAATGATTGGTTTGATCTCAGGTTTGATCTTCAAGTTCAGGGTGAGAAATATCCTCTCTTACCATTAATTACCCAGATCCTGCATCAGTACGATCTTGATCATTTGCCGCCGATACTTTCGGTTGCGATAAGCGGGCATACCTATCTTGAGTTACCTTCCGAACGTGTTCGACCGATCTGCAATATCTTGTACGAGCTATACGACCAAGCACATCAAAGTGCATCCAAGTCCGTGAGCAACGAATTCAGACTAGAAAAATATGATGCGGTGAAGCTGAGAGAGCTCGATCAAGCAATGGGTTCGGATATCGTTTGGCGAGGCGGTGCATCCATGCGCGAACTTGCTTCAAAGCTGGATAACTTTCAGGGTGTTGTCCCTGTTGAAACCGCGCGAGGGCTCAAGGCGAGCCTCCGGACATATCAAAAGCGTGGAGTCGATTGGCTGCAATTTCTTCGTCAGTACAGTTTTCATGGCATTCTTGCAGACGAGATGGGGCTGGGTAAGACAGTGCAGGTGCTAGCGCATCTTCAGATCGAGAAAGAAAGAAAACGCATGGATCGTCCCTGCCTGATTGTTGCGCCGACGAGCCTGATGAGTAATTGGCGAAGAGAAGTCAAACAGTTTACACCTGATCTCTCAGTGCTAGTGCTGCAGGGCGGGAATAGGCAAGATCAGTTTGGATCGATTTCGCACTATGATCTGGTTGTGACTACCTATCCGCTATTAGTTCGAGATCAAGCAGCCTTGTTGGATGTGGCCTACCATTATATTGTGTTGGACGAAGCGCAGGTCATCAAGAACCACAATTCCCAAGCTGCTCAGTTAGTCCGCCAGTTGAGGTCTCGCCATCGCCTCTGTATGACGGGCACGCCCATGGAAAATCACCTCGGAGAACTTTGGTCGCAGTTTGACTTTCTAATGCCTGGCTTTCTTGGTGATAGTGCGACTTTTCGCAAACGTTTTCGTACTCCCATCGAAAATCATGGAAATCAGGAACAGCACGCAAGGCTTTCGAAACGTATTGCGCCTTTTCTGCTTCGACGCAGAAAGAAAGATGTGGCTAAAGAGTTACCGGCGAAGACAGAAATAATCAGAACGGTCGCGCTGGGAAATGAACAGGCTGCTCTCTATGAGAGCATTCGCCTGTCGATGGAAAAGAAAGTACGTGATGCTATTGCTGCTCAGGGACTTGCCAGAAGCCACATTACGATTCTTGACGCTTTACTCAAACTCAGACAAACCTGCTGTGACCCACGACTGCTGTCGCTAAATGAAGCGAGTGCCGTCACGACTTCAGCCAAGCTTGAGCTCTTGATGCAGATGTTACCTGAGATGCTAGAAGAAGGTCGTCGCGTGTTACTTTTTTCGCAGTTCACAACGATGTTGGGGCTCATAGAACAGTCCCTCAAAGCGCAAAACATTGTTTACACAAAACTAACGGGGCAAACCCAAAATCGAGATGCTGCCATAGATAAGTTTCGTCAGGGTGATGCAAACGTGTTTTTAATTAGCCTGAAAGCAGGCGGTGTTGGGCTAAATCTGACCGAAGCGGATACCGTCATCCACTATGATCCGTGGTGGAACCCAGCAGCAGAAAACCAGGCGACCGATCGTGCTCACAGAATTGGTCAGGATAAACCGGTATTCGTGTATAAGTTGATTACCGAGAATACGCTGGAAGAAAAAATCCTCGATATGCAGGTAAAAAAGCAACTGCTTGCCGAAGGCAGTTATGAATTCGCCAAACAGGGTGATCAGCTTAAGATTTCACCGGATGAACTTCAGCTTCTTTTGACCTAACCGTTATTTCCTACTGGTAAATTATTGGCGTGAGCAGGCAAGTTCGCGTACCGCTTTTGCAAGTGGCTCGGTCGCAGCATGGCAAATTTGTGCGCCCTCAAGGCTGGCGGATTTTTTCCCGAAGGTTTACGCTTGCCTGATGCCCGGGACACAAACAAAAAGGGTAGAAGTCTATTGATAACTATTGGGGATCTGACGACATGAGTGAAATGACCTGGCCGAGGCCATTAAAAGATGCGCACGGTCCGATGCGAGCAGATAAATTGGAAGGCGCAGCGATAGGCATGGGCGACTGGGGCATAGAGTCAAGAGCACTTGCGGCTGAAGGTTGGGTGCCACCGGATATGATGACCGGGTTGACCCTGTTTGTGCTGGGCAGTCAACCGAAAGGAAAATCGAAGCAGGCAATGCCAGGTGCCGGTGGCGGGGTGGCCGGAGGCGTCTGGGTAAGGGAACGTTTCACCATTATTCAGCCTCTGAGAGTAGACCAATTATTTACGGTGAAAGGTGAGGCCGTTGGCAGGCATGTGCACAAGGGTCGTCGTTATGGCACCAATCGATGTCAAACATTTAACGAAGCCGATGAGCTTGTGGCACGTAATTTAACGACCGGGTTACTTGCTTACAAGGTAGAAGAGGGTCTGCAAGACGAACTTTTAGGAACCGACCCTAGCGAAATAGAAGTACCTGGTCCGATGTATTCCTCTGCGGTGAAGAATCCTTGTCTTGAGCAATTGAAGCGCTTTAAAACCGGTCAATCGTTTGAGCAAAAACAGATCACCGTGAGTCTGGCGATGATGGAGGCGAGGGACACCAAGAAGCCAGACAATCCTATTCACTCTGACCCCGAGTTAGCGCGCAAGGCTGGTCTGTCAAAACCCATTGCTGGCGGTTCCCACGTGCTTTCATTTCCACTTGAGTTGATCATGCAGCATACAGGTAGACACGCGCTGTTTTATGGCGCGAGTTTTGATGTTCGCTGGAAAGCACCGGTATATGCCGATCTCGTGATTGACGTGAAAATTGTAGTGGCCGCCGCAACTGATCAGGAGGTCGTGTTTGATCTCGAAGTGATACTTGAATCCGGCGCTACGGCAATGGTTGGCGAAGTAAGAGTACCCTTGCAATGAGTCGTGCGCTAGCTGGTATCAGAGTCATAGAACTGGCCGACCGTTCCGCTGCTTTGGCGGGCCGCATTCTGGCCGACCTTGGCGCGGAAGTGATTATGGTTGAGCCTCAGGGTGGTGCGACCATCAGGCATCAGGCACCGTTTGTTGATGATCGTGCAGGTCCTGATCGCGCGTTCGGTCACCTTTATTTTAATACTAACAAGCATTCCGTGACGCTGAATCTAGATGACGAGAATGAACGAGAAACGTTTCGAAAATTAATATTCACCGCTGATGTTTTGCTTGAGACCCAACGACCCGGCGTCCTCGAAGCAATAGGATTAGGTCATGAAGCGCTTCGCAGAATTAACCCAGGTCTGATTCAGTGCTCCGTGACGCCTTTTGGCTTGTCGACACCGTGGCGTGATCGTCGCGCCAACGATCTGGTTGCCGGTGCCGCTGGCGGGCTTATTCAAGTGTCCGGTTCACCGCAGGGAACACCGATACAGGGAGGTGCCGACCCTTCCTATGCCATGGCCGGACTTGCTGCCGCATCTGCGATTTCCATGGCGTTACACCAGCGCGATTTCAGTGATGATGGACGGGGTGGCGACGGCGTCCATATTGATTTGTCGTTACAGGAAGCCACTGCGCTCGCGGTCATGCAAACGGCCAGTCCCGGGTTGTGGCAATGGCACAAGCGAATACCTAAAAGGCCGGGTATGTCTGCAGCCATGGCCTGCAAAGATGGAAAGTATGTCGGGCTTTTGGTGCGGCCGGACAGATTTAACGGTTTTCTCGAGTGGGCTGAAAAAGTGGGTATTGATCATGGTATGACTGAGGACGATTGGCGATGGGCACGTTTAGAGTCGCCACGAGAGGGTAACCCAGTTGCAGCAACGACGTTAAAGCTGGCAGCAGCGTTAACCAGAGATGAGTTTGTTGACGGCGCCTTAGCGGCGGATATCATCTGTTTGCCAGTACTTGATTTTCCCGATTTGGAACAACAGGAACAATACCGGGTAAACGAGCAATTCCTGGCAGTTGAGCATAGTGAGCTGGATAGAACATTGGGCTATGTTCGTTCGCCGGTTGACGCAATGGCTGATGGCGTTGACTTTCAACGAGCACCGTTGGTGGGAGAGCATCAGTCAATACTTGATCCGCTAGACTCAGTTGCCGTGGGTCAGCTTTCCGAATTGTGTGAGACGGTTGCTGAACCCGCGAAAGCGTTGGCCGGACTCCGGGTGATCGACTTTAGTTGGGTGCTCGCTGGTCCAATCGGGACGCGCATTTTAGCCAGCTTTGGTGCTGAAGTTATTCGTGTGGAGTCAACCAAAAAGCCCGACTCTATGCGTAGTCAGGTTGGACCGGATGGCAAACCAGACCCGGATATGGGCGGGTTATTCAACGCGGTGAATGCTGGGAAGAAATCGCTCACGGTTGATTTGTCAAAACCCGAAGGTCTGGCTCTGGTGAAGTCTCTGATAAAAACCGCTGATATCGTTGTCAATAATTTTCGACCCGACGCGCTAGAGCGGATGGGATTGGGTTACGAAGTGCTGAAGGGGCTTAAGGAAGATATTATTCTTTTGAATATGCCCGGTGCACATCGCTTCGGACCGTGGGCGCAACGACCTAGCATGGGTAATATCCTAATGGCGGCTTCAGGCTTCAACATGCTCTCGGGTTTTGAAGGAGAGCGACCCCGAGGTATTGGTGTTGCCTATCCTGATTTCACATCGCCTCATCTGCTAGTTGCGACGCTGATGGCGGCATTGCGCCAACGGGCTAGTTCGGGGGAAGGGCAACAACTGCATCTGACCCAATTGTCGGGTGTGCTGTCTCTATTGGGCAGTGAATGGATGCAATATAAAGCCACAGGGGTGCAACCGCCGCGAAACAGTAATCGCAATGCCAATTATTGTCCTCACGGCATCTATAGAACTGAAGATGAAGTCAATCCCGAAATCGATACCTGGGTGGCTATTGCCGTCGAAAGCGACGTTCAATGGCGTGCCTTTTGCGAAGTGATCGGCGTGCCAGCGCTGGTGAATGATGCGCGATTTGCGACACATGTCGCCAGAAAAGACAATGAAAATGCACTCGATGCGATCATCAGCGACTGGGCCCGTCACAAAAACAAGTGGACAATTGCAGATGACCTACAAGCAAAGGGTATTGCTGCCGCGGCTGTAGAACATTTAAAGGACATGTTAGAAGACGACCCCCAATTATCAGCGCATTACCAGCAGGTACAGCAACCGGGCGCCCCGGATGTCGATATTCCTATTGATAAAGAGGCTGCCCGCTGGGTGGGTGCAGAGCACACGTTGACGCGATCTCCCATGCAAGGTGAACACAATCAGCATGTTGTACAGGAGTTGCTGGGCATGTCAGATGACGAGTTTGTGACGTTGGTCATCAACGAGGTGTTGAGCTAGATAGCTTGTTCGAATAAGTAGGCTCAGGTATAGGGGGTTAGATCCATGTCCGGATACCTGATCTGCATATCTTTTAATGTTTGTGCATTCCAGTAGGGGTGACCCGGAGGCGGAATATCGAATAGGTTTCGCTGTTTGACGTTAATACTCTCGATAAATTCTTGCATCTCTTTGCGCCCTCCATGATGTGGCCAAGCGTGCCGATCAATCCAGGGGGCATCGCGTCGCGCGTAGTCTGCGAGCATCATAAAACGATAACCGCCAGGTGTGTCGATCTGCACGCCTCTGTGAAACACATCATAGGAATAGAGCACTAGAGAGCCAGCCGGTGCTTCTATGAAGATAACGTGATCTTCAAATTCGTTTTCATCTTCGAGATAGCGAGAACCTAAGGGAATGTGATCGGTGTGCTGTCTGGGTATTAGAGCGGTCGCGCCATTGCCTTTTGTGACATCCGACAAATAGATAAATGTTGTCAATTCTTTCCAGCGATGATCTTCCCTGGGTACAACGAGTGTGTGGTTGCCGAAGTCCCGGTGAAACATCTGGTCATAATTGATAGCACCCTGATATTTGGCCCAAAGTTCGCCTTTTGTGATACGTATATCACCTGTTTCCAGGATTTGCTCTACGAGCTCAAGCAGGTCGTCTGAGACAATTATTCGGTTAAGGTCGAATGACGCCCATGGGAAGTTCACCAGCCCTGCGAATTGAGATGCAGAGAACTCAGGATATGCGCTCGGGTTTTTGTGGTAGATCGCGGGTGTTGGATAGTGCAGGTGTAATTGAGCTTGCGCTGCTGCCAGTATTTTTGCATCAAGGAAGTGTTCGAGCACGAGATATCCGTGCTCGTGATATTGTTGTATTTGAGATGTTGAAAGCCCCATGAGCGCATACTTTTGTTCGAAGCAATGATCTTAGCATGCGAATTTTGTCGCGGCTTGAATGACTTTTTTTGTGCGTCATCAAAGTGTACGCTTGGGACACAAATTATGTACATGATAACGGGTGGTCGATGTCTGAAATTAATCAAAAACTGAGGTTTGACGGTCAGGTTGCGCTCGTCACAGGTGCGGGCAGAGGATTGGGCCGTGAACATGCCCTGTTACTGGCGTCCCGCGGTTGCAAAGTCGTTGTGAATGATCTGGGTGCGGCCTACGATGGAACCGGACAAGCAACGGGTCACGTTGCTGATGAAGTTGTGGCGGAAATTGAAGCTGCGGGTGGTACAGCGATCGCAAACTACGATTCTGTAGCAGAAGGAGAGGCGGTCGTTGCAGCGGCAATCAGTGCGTTTGGAAGATTGGATATCGTGGTGAACAATGCCGGCATACTTACGCCTGAAACTTGGTCAGAACTGACGCTGGAATCATGGCAACGAACCATCGATATTAATTTGACGGGTGTATTTTCAGTGATGAAGGCTGCTTGGCCGGTGCTGGTTGCACAACAATATGGACGTATTGTGATGACCGCGTCACCAGCTATGTTTGGTGCTGGCGTCGCAGCGTATGCCGCCAGCAAAGCGGGTGTCGTGGGTTTAGCTAACTCGATTCAGTTCGAGGCTAGAAAACTGAAACTAGATATTAAATGCAACGTACTGGTGCCCTCTGCGAATACGCGAATGACAAGAGATTTTGGTGAGGCCGTTAACGAACGTCGGGAATCATTAGGAAAAAAGCGGGTGCGTGGTGCGCCGGAAGAAATTCTAAACCGGCTGTCGCCAGATAAGGTTTCCGCGATGGTTGTTTGGTTGGCGCATGCTGAGTGTAATTCGGAGGCCAGTATTCATGAAGCGGGTGGTGGTTATTTCTCTCAGCTACATTGGGCTCGATCTGCGCCAGTGTATGCAACAGAAGTTGAGGGCGTCACTGCCGCGCCATTGCCAGAGCATGTTCAACAGGGTTTAGCGACGCTGGCAGACTTTGAGCACGGAGATATGCCGCCTTCCGGGGACGGCTCTATGGGAGGACCTTCACCGCTGGCTCGAGTGCTTGATCATATCAAGCCAGATAAACAGTAAACGCCGTGATCTATCAGTATTGAAATGTAAAGGTAACAAAAGATGATTAACGATTTTGCAGAACGCCATCATGCCTTCGAAGGCTGTTTCAACTTTCGAGATATTGGTGGTTACCAAACAAGGGATGGCGGCGTCGTACGCTGGCACCGTTATTATCGTGGGGGAAGACAAGACAGAATGACGCCGGCGGACCTGGCACATTTGGCGAGCATGGGTATCAAAACACAAATAGACCTGCGCAGGCCTGATGAAGCAGCCGAGCAGGGTAGAGGGCCGCTGCCTGAACTAGGCGCAAAATACGAGAATCTGGCTGTGATACCAGAAGGCGGCTCCGATAAGTTGAGCAAGTTGGTAGGCGATACGGCAATTTCGGGCAAACGGTATCTGGGTTATCTGGAGTTTGGCCCGGAGGTCTGGATCAAGATGTTCAGACTATTTGCAAATGCCGACGATCATCCCATGCTTATTCACTGCACCGCTGGTAAAGATAGAACAGGTGTTTCCACGGCTTTTCTTTTGTCTGTCTTGGGAGTCGAAAGGGATATTATTGAAGCGGATTACCTGTTGACGAATATCGATGTCGAGCGGCAGGTTGATTTTCTCGAGTCGACGGTTGGATTACCCGAAGGGGTAGATCGCGAGTTGATGATGCACCATGCAGGAGTGCCCGAGACCGCGATGCATGATTTTCTAAATGGTCTTGAAGAAACCCACGGCGGTGTCTTGGGATATTTGACAAGTATAGGGATAGACGAGGCGACCATGAACGCCGTTAGACGAAATTTCCTCGAAGGTTAACGCTTTTTAAACGTGCCTTGCTTCACTGCGATTCTACCAATATGACATTTCCGTTTCTGATGTTCTACTGGCAATATTAGTGCTACGAACTGACCCTGACTAAAGGACAAATTATGAAGCCTCTCGAAGGTGTGACAATTTTAGAATTCTCGACAATGATTACAGCCTCTTTTGCGGCCATGCAAATGTGTGAGCAGGGCGCCCGGGTGATTAAGGTAGAGCCCCTTAGCATGGGCGATCCCATGAGGTACATTGGCGAAAGTAAAGGCGGCATCTCTTCGCTGTTCGCCAACTGTAACCGAGGTAAGCAAGCCATACGGGTGGATATCAAGGATGAGGCAGGGCAGGCACTCATACGCGAGATGGTCCCTCATGTTGATGTCGTTATTCATAATTTTCGGCCCGGTGTGATGGATAAGCATGGTCTCGGCAGTGACGCACTTCGTGCACTGAACCCGCGGCTAATTTATACGGCAATATCGGGGTTTGGTCGCTCTGGGCCCTTGAGCAGCGCGCCGGCTTATGATCCGATTATTCAGGCCAGCGCAGGTATTACTGCGGCCCAGGGACGAGGTGAGCCTGCGTTCGTGAGAAGTCTGGTGTGCGATAAGATTACTGCTTATACGGCTTGTCAGGCTGTTACCAGTGCATTGTATATGCGTGAAAAAACCGGAGAGGGTCAGCATATTGATTTGTCGATGCTGGATGCCGGATTGTTCTTTATTTTTCCTGATGGATTTCAAAATCACACGTTGCTCGATGAAGACATCGAACCACAGCCAATGCTAACGGATATTTTGTATGACATTGTTCTAACGAGTGATGGCGGGGTGACGATATCGGCAGGTACGCCAGATCAACAAATGCGCTCATTGATTGCTATGGGCATGGAACACTTGTTGGCTGATGAGCGTTTCAATACACAAGAAAAACTGCTGGGAAATATTGCTACCTTTAAAGAACTGGTCAATGCCGAATACCTGAAATATTCGACGGATGATATTGTGTCAAGAATGAAAGAAGCTGACGTGCCCTGTGCCCGTTGTCTTGATCGCGACGAGGTTTTGGCGCAGGAACAATTGGCTGCTAATGACTCTGTTGGTGTCGTCGATCATCCCTTAATGGGATCTATGCGAGTGATCAAGGCGCCACCCAGATTCGGTGGTGAAGTATTAACGCCGGGGTCACCCAGTCCTGCGCACGGAGAACACACCCGAGAGGTACTTGAATCGTTTACGATCGATAGCGAGCGAGTGCAGCAGATGTTTGATGACGGGGTTGTTTCCTGAGTCCTGGGTTACCAATTCACCAGAAGCTTGCTCGTTGAGCTTGAATGCCTCTGACAATGGTCAGGGGCATCGTACTCAATAACAACAATCAGATGATCTCTCTGAATCTGTTCGCGCCACTAAGATTTAACGACACTCAATGAGCTCAGGTACGCCAGAAACGGGTATCCAGACGAAAGCATTCTGGTCGTGTCTGTTCGCTATCTCTTTAGCATCAGTGAGGCTTACGCCGAGCACCAGATAGCTATCCTCAGACCAGTCTCCTGTTTGTGATTCTCCTCGCCCAACAAAATAATTCAGTCGTTGATTTGAAATATCTTCCAAGAGCTCGATTTGTCGATCGTAGTTCTCGTCAAGCGTCAACTTTCGGCCATGAGGATTCCAAGCGGTGATAAATGCTGCCGATTCAACATTAAAACTGGCAAACAAAATACGTAAGCCATCATTTTGCTCGCCAATGTTCACTAGCAACGGTGGGTCATCGTCGATAATGTAATCTGTTTGCCGATATTTCTGCAGTAACGCTTCGCTAATCACATACTATCCAATAGGTTGAGGTTAAGCGGCTATAGCTTCCGTTCAAATTTGATGATCACCCAGACTCATCATTAGAAAACCCGTAAACGCCGCGTTGCTGGGTGAGATTGATGGGTCGACTTTCTCTTTCATTGCTAGAATTTGTCGTCTGAATTCTTCGTAAAATGCCCACGAAGGTCTTGGTTTGTAGTCAAGGTTTTCTAGCTCTAGGTACTTGATCACATTTTTCGCCGTTGTGGGTTTCACGAAAACTTCATCTAACGGTTTCATATAGTTCGGGCAGATCGTGATCAAACTCCATTTCGCCAGCTTGCCTCTCGCAAGAATATCGATGACGATTTCGAATCCTCTTTGCTGCTTTCCGTGCAGCAACAACTGAAAACCCATCGCCAGCGCCTCCCGTTCATCTCTGTCCAAGCCATTGACATAGTCACGAAATTTGGGTTTTTCAAACATCGAAACCATGGAAGAACGACTCACGATTTTGATCAAACTGTCTAGCACTGGACCCGTTTTTTGGAAGGCTTTTTTATTGAGCAGCTCTTTGGCTTGTTCGGTCATCTTTCCAACGTTGTGTTTCTTGCCAATCGTGACCATGTCAGGATGATTGAATCCGCCGGGATATCGCGCGAGAAATTCTGCTTCTGCTTGTTTAAGTCTTTTTAAATTCATTATTTTGCACTGATGTGGTCTAAGTAAAGCCTAATCTTGCGGAACCCCGCCTACAAGCGATATTCTTGGCCTTCTTTTAGACGCCCCGTGTATCCATGACTGAAATCGTAAAGCCAGAGACATCGTATATCATCGGCGTTGACTTAGCATGGCAGAGTGAAAAAAATTCATCGGCTGTTGCGATTTCAAAATTGGAAAATAATGCACTCGAGATTGTTCAGGTCGAAAAGCGAGTGGTTGGTCTGGATAATATTGTCGCGCTGATTGATCAGTGGGTCGAAAGCGACCGTAAAATAGCGGGTGTTGCAATCGATGCATCTCTGATCATCAACAACGTGACGGGTCAACGGGAGTGTGAAAAGCTGATTACGAAGACCTATGGGGGGCGAAAAGCTGGTTGCCATGCCAGCAATCTGACGCTCTATCCAGATCCCGACAGTGTCAAGTTAGCACAAGCGTTGGCAACCCGCGGTTTTCGGCACTTGTCACCTGCATCCTCTGATGCGCCTTGGATGATTGAAGTCTATCCGCACCCAGCGCTGATCGAAATGTTTGAGTTGCCCGAGCGGCTGCTTTACAAAAAAGGCCGAGTAGATCAGAAGCGGACGGGCCAGGTGAATTTGGCGCAGTTGTTAAGGGCGCTATCGCAATCCTCCACCATGGCGCTTGCGCTGTCTGCTGAGAACCAGTATTTACTCGATGAGGCAACAATTCTTGCAAACAGGGGAAGTGCGCTGAAACAGCACGAAGATGCGCTTGATTCCATTGTATGCGCCTATATTGGCGCCCTCTATACGCTTCAGCCGTCTAGCAAGGTTTTCGGCGATGCAAAAGATGGCTATATTTACGTGCCTGAGGGTCCTGCACTTGAAGAACGCTTGGCATGGATTGACAAGCTAACGCTGTTTCAAAGCTTCTTTCGTAAATAGTCAGCTTAGGCTTCTTCCGCAAACTTTGCTTCCATTTGCAAATAGCCATTGGCGTCAGGATGATTCGCCCAGATGTCTTTCCACCCCTGGCTTTTAAATACGGTAGCATGCCCCTGGTTTCGAGCTTCCATTGAGTCCCACCGGATGATCCAGGTGATATTGGCGGGACCATGTTTATGGGGATCAGGATCGCTGCCCATTACCTCTGTTGCTTCGCCGTTATCCATCCAAAACCCAACGAGGTCAAGGTGTTCTCTGAGGTAAGGCACTGCTTCTTTTGTCGCCCATGTCTGGTACTTGTCAAATTTTGTTGGCTCGTAATGGTAATTCCGAATCTCAAACATCTATGTTAATTCTCCGTTGTAAATTGTCGATCTCTTGTAAACTAGCTCACCGTGCCACAGATGACACCATTGGCAATAGCGGGTTCTCCGTGCGCATTAAGTACTCGATAGAATACCTGAAGTTCATCGTCCTGTTTGTTTGTACCCATACACTGTACCTTGATTGTTGTGTCCATCAGCACCATCGCTCTGAGTTGGCCACAGAGTCGGGTGATTCTGGTTGCATCTCCGTCGAAAAGCCGGTTGATAACCGAGGTTAGGGCGTGTGCTTTGGTTGCGCTACCGTGCAGGATAATGTCAGGCAGTCCGGCGGCCAGTGCAACGCTGCGCTCCGTGTGAATCGGGTTATAGATATATGAACACTCGGTGTATTGTTGACCCGCATGCCGCGGAATAAAAATTTCTTCTGTCCACTGGGCGGACTCTTGCAGACGCTTCATCGATGGTGCGATTGGTGAAGGCTCAATTTCTTTTGCCGGTCCGTTCAGCGTTGCGCCGCGGGTGATGCCATTATAATCAAGTTCGGCTAACAGCTCGCCCTGACTGTTTGTCATCTTGAATCGATCGACACTGTAGACCCCGGGTGAAATTTTTTTTCGGGATATGAGTTGGCCCTGCACCGTGACAGTTTGGTTCTGCCTGAACGGTTTGTAGATGCGCAGATCTGTCTCTGCATGCACGCCAAATGGCGCTGCGCGTGGGTTGGGTGGTAAGTCAGGTCTGAAACGTGTATTCCACTGTAAGGCGAAACAAATGGCAGGGTGAACATTCAGTCCACCCTCACGCGTGTCGTCAAAGTAGGCTTCGTTGGTGTCGTTAATTGAAGACGCGTAAGCCATGATTCTTCTGGCATCCAGCATATAGGATTTTGCGATCGTGTAACCGCCAACGTCATTTATGTCGAGTTCACCAGGTCCCTGGGTCATAGTTAAGTGCCTTCTGAATGCCTGCCTTTCGACTAGTCTATTCTCGCGTTCTCACAGAGTCTAATTCATTTCAGGTTGATGC
>CAJXBG010000050.1 GCA_913050215.1 uncultured Gammaproteobacteria bacterium | reverse complement strand
TAACGATGAACTCAACACATTAAATTCGACTGTTTTGACGCCAACAAAGGCCTGTCCAAAATCATATACTTGGGCGTCAAACTGCGACACTGCGTTCAATACACCTGTGGTACCCAAACTAAACCCTTCTGAGTCAATAAAATTAAGTGAGAAGGTGCGTACGCCCTCGTTATTTACATTAATGTCATTCCACAACGAAAAGCTCGTTAAATCATACGCCTGATCAAGTGACAAGGTAATCAATCCAGAGGTATCGGCTAATCCGCTCGCATACCCATTAAAAGGGGGGTTATCACTGATAACGCCATCGTTCAGTTTATCGATAGTCAGGTAAGGGGCCTGTGCGAACTGTCCCAGGGTCGTGCTGGCCGTGATTGCGGTTGTTTCTATTAATGTCGCACGGCTACTGGTGGTGTAAAACATTCCTAGCACGATCAGAGCGGTCAATAACATTGCGTTTCGCATGATTTGTTCCTGTTGTTTACGTTGCAAATTGCGAAGCAATTTCTAAGCCAACAGCGCAGTTGCCGAATTTTAGTCATAATTTTCATGCAGTTGCAGCAATCGAGAAACATTTGGGAATTACCATCCTGCCAAACTGTAAAAATAACCGACATTTAGAGGAGACATAAGCGTCAGCTTGGTTAGCTATTTTGATGACACGCCTGGTTGCAAATTTTTCAATCAGCCAGCATAATTCAAACAAACGTTTGATTGACACACTGATGCCAACTCCAGAATCGTCCAATGCAGCCTCCGCCGGCACGCGGGAGAAAATCCTTGATGCAGCGGAGCAGTTACTCATTGAGAAAGGTTGTGGTGGCACCTCTCTCAGGGCAATCGCTTCCAACGCCAACGTAAACCTGGCTGCAACCAATTATCACTTTGGCGGCAAAGAAGGTTTATTCGCAGCCGTGATCCATCGGTGCGCCAGACCCATCAATGAACAGCGCCTGGCATCGCTAGATATGCTTGAAGCGCAACAAAGTCATATTTCGACCCGGGAAATATTGAAAGCACTCCTCGATCCTTTAGCGAGCAACAACTTGCCAGAACGTTTGCCTGCGGTAATGAATCGAGTGACCAGCGAACCTGATGAGAATCTTAGAGCCATTGTTCAAGCGGAATTCAGCGAGGTCTCATCTCGTTTTATCGCCGCTTTAACACGCGCCATACCCCAAGTGGAAGAGGAAGAAATCTCTCTTCGCTTTTATTTTGTCATCGGTAGCATGTTGCATCTGGTCGGGCTGTTTGGTCCATTAACCACCGCAGAGGATGACAATACAAGATCACAGAAAATCAACGCGTTAGTTAATTTCGGCGTTGCTGGTTTAGAAACGGAATCCCCAACCAATATACACAGTCAAGGAACATCAGAGTGAAGCGAGTTGTTTTACCCCTAATCATCATCATCGCAGGGTTCGGTCTGGCCGTGGCCCTAATCGCAACCGGGCCTAAATTAGAACCTAAAGCTGTTGTGTCGCTAGCACCGCTAGTACGTGTCACAACGGCCGAGCCAATAAGACTGCAAATGACAACGGCAACTCACGGCACAGTAGAGCCAAGGACGGAAAGCGAATTAATTCCGGAAGTTTCCGGTCGTATCACTTCTATCTCTGAGGCGATGGTGTCCGGTGGCTTTTTTAATCAAAACGACGTGCTTTTGTCTATCGACCCATTGGACTACGCTGAAGCACTTGAACAAGCGAAAGCCTCGCTAGCCAGATCCGAGAGCGAACTGGACAACGCGCAAAAGGCACACAAACGGCAACTCGATCTCGCCAGAAGAGACCTCACCAGTGATGCACAAAAAGATGACGCTGCCAACCGGTTGTCAATTGCCAAGGCCAGCGTCAGGGAAGTTAAAGCCAGACTGTCACGGGCAGAACGTGACCTGCTAAGAACTGAAATCCGCGCGCCCTACGATGGCAGAGTAAGATCCGAGAAGGTAGATGTGGGGCAATTTGTTAATCGTGGTTCAGCCATCGCGATGATTTATGCAACCGATCTGTCGGAAGTCCGACTGCCCATTAACGACGAAGAACTGGCATTTATTGACCTTTCGCTTTCCGCCGACGGCATCACTGAAAACACGCCTGTCACGGTGACGCTGAAGGCAGATTTCGCGGGAGCAGAACATGCCTGGCAGGGAGAAATCACAAGAACAGAGGGCGAACTGGATCCAAACACCCGCATGCTGAACGTGATCGCCCAGGTCGAAAACCCATACGAACAAATGGGCGACAGACCGCCCTTAGCGGTCGGTTTGTTTGTCGATGCAGAAATACACGGAGCGATGTTTGATAATATTGTGGTCTTGCCAAGAGTAGCCTTACGTTCAGAGAATCAGGTTTATATCGTTGATAGCGCGGGAAAACTCAGATTTCGGGAGGTTGATGTACTAAGAATTGTTGAAGAGGAAGTTTTTATTCAGGCAGGATTGGCACCTGGCGAATTAGTTTGCATCTCTCCTCTTGATGCCGCGATTGATGGTATGCCTGTCAGAATCCCCGACACCACAGATGTTGCAAAACGATGAAAAGCGCAATCGCGTGGTTTGCCAACAATCATATCGCAGCGAACCTGCTGTTAGTGCTCATTGTTCTGAGCGGACTCGTTGCCATTCCCAATATGCCGCAAAAGTCCTTTCCCGACATTGACGTCCCAATCATTAATGTCACAGTCGCTTACCTAGGTGCTGCGCCGGAAGAAGTGGAACAGGGCGTCTGTATCAGGATCGAGGAGGAACTCGAAGGCATAGATGGCATCGAGAAAATTTCCTCAGGAGCGTATGAAGGTGCTTGCAGAGTCACCATAGAATTGTTTGAAGATGCCGACAGTTCTCTCGCACTAGACGAAGTCAAGAGCCGCATTGACGCGATTATTACATTTCCGGTGGAAACAGAAAAACCCGTGATAAGCCTTTTATCACCGGTTAGACCCGTCATGGAATTATCAATCACCGGCCCCAACGACGAAAAAATGCTCAAAGTATTAGGCCAGCAGGTCAGAGATGAAATTGCCGCCCTACCCGGCGTCACCCAGGTTTCTTTGCAAAACACGCGCCCCTATGAAATTTCTATCGAAGTGTCTGAAGCATCCCTGCAACGAAATGGCTTGTCCTTTCAGCAAGTTGCACAAATCGTTCGCGCGCGTTCTCTTGATTTACCCGGAGGATCAATTAAAACTGAAGGCGGTGAGATTTTGCTCCGCACCCAGGGTCAGGTCTACTGGGGGACTGATTTTGAGCGGTTAGTGCTGCTAACTCGCGCAGACGGCACTCGCGTTTATTTAAGCGACGTTGCAACGGTCATTGATGGCTTCGAAGACACGGATCAGTCGCTAAGGTTCGACGGCAAACCGGCAGCCCTTGTTCGGGTTTCTCGCGTGGGTAATCAGGATATTCTCGACATCACCGCTGCGGTGACCGCCTATCTCAAAGCGGCACCCGCGAGACTGCCCGAAGGCGTCAAACTCACGGTCTGGAATGATGGTTCACAGCTGCTTCGAGGGCGCTTGGACACCCTACTTAACAGCGCTCGCCAGGGCTTCCTTATGGTCCTGATTCTGCTGGCATTGTTCCTTCGACCCCGGCTCGCATTTTGGGTCAGCGTCGGTGTTCCCGTTGCATTTCTCGGCGCGTTGTTCCTGATATCCGTGTTAGGCCTATCAATTGACGGGATATCGCTTTTTGGCTTCATACTGGTGCTGGGTATTCTTGTCGATGACGCCATTGTCGTGGGGGAAAATGTCTATTCGGAACAAAAGAAGTCAGGCAAGTTGCTAGAGGGCGCAGTGACCGGCACTCAACAGGTTTCCGTTCCTGTCATCTTTGGTGTTTTAACCACAATGACCGCTTTCATGCCATTATTATTAGGGCCTGGCACAATGGGTCAGATATTTGGCGTGGTCGCCACGGTGGTCATGTCCTGTCTGACTTTCTCATTAATTGAATCCCAACTCGTTTTACCCGCTCACCTTGGTCACCGAAGCATCCAATCTGCCGCTGGGGAAATCGTAATGTTAATGATCCCTATCGTGGCAATTGTTGCTCTCGGGTTCTCCGATGATTTTCGAAGTTACGTCGGTTTTGTAATTGCGGCATTTACGCTCATCTATGCGCTATATGCTGCGGGCATCTGGGGTCGACTCTCCCAGCGACTCATTGAAGCCCAGAGTAGATTTTCAGAACGTATCGAGCATCTTATTTACAAACAATTTCGATTAGTTGTCATCCGGGTTGTCGCAGCAAGATATCTCACTGTCGCCATTGCCTTCGTAGCACTTATGTCGAGCATAGGTATTGTCGCAAGCGGGCGCCTGCCCTTCTCATTCTTTCCACCCCTTGAGTCAGATCAGGCCATCGCAAAACTCACAATGCCACTGGGTACACCTGCCGAAGTGACCCAAGAAGTCGTTCTAAAGCTTGAACGCGCCGCACAGCTGCTTGAAAGGGAGCTCATCGCGGAATATCCAGACGCACCCCCGGTCACCCACATACTCGCTGCTGTCGGGAACCAGCCAAGTAGCGCTGGTGGCGGGGGTCCTCCGAACACTCAATCAGGGTCAAATAGCGGTGGGCACCTTGGAGAAGTCACTTTGCAATTGGTAGCCAGCGAAAAACGTGCAGTAAAAACTCGCGAAGTTGCTAACCGCTGGCGCAACTTAACCGGTGCTATTCCCGACGCGGTTGAACTTAAATTCAATACTTCCCTGTTTACTGTCGGGAACGCAATCGACATTCAACTGGCAGGAGACGATGTCGACGACCTGAGAACAGTGGCGGAAAAAATCAGATTTAGGCTAGCGCAATACCCAGGTGTTATTGATATCACCGATAGCTTCAGAGCGGGGAAGCAGGAGGTGAAACTTGACATCTCTCCTTCCGGCGAAGCGCTGGGGCTTTCTTTGGCAGACTTAGCCAGACAGGTTCGTCAGGCTTTTTATGGAGAAGAAATTCAACGCATCCAGCGAGGCAGAGATGACGTTCGCGTCATGGTGCGATACACCGAAGCCGAGCGTAAGACACTCAGTTCATTAAACCAGATGCGAATCAGAACGCCCGAGGGCTCGGAAGTACCCTTTGCCAAGGTTGCTTCGGCTGAGCTAGGACGAGGGTTTTCTTCAATTAATCGCTCGGAGCGTCAAAGAGTCGTCAATGTCATCGCAGATGTTGATCGCACACAGATAACAGCAAACGAAGTCATCGCTGATTTCGGCGCGGGCAAGATACAGAAAATCCTCAGGGACTATCCCCGTGTCACCTACAGCCTCGAAGGTGAACAGCGGGAGCAAACAGAAGCCGCTGACAGTCTTTTACCCATGTTTGGTATCGCCCTGTTTATCATATATGCACTCTTGGCAATCCCGCTACGCTCCTATGCTCAACCCCTGATCATTATGAGCGTGATCCCTTTCGCGTTTGTGGGCGCTATCTGGGGTCACCAAATCATGAAAACCTTTGACCTGGTTGCCGGTCTCGCCATGATGTCGGTGATGGGTTTCATTGCCGCATCAGGCGTTGTTGTTAATTCGAGCCTTATCCTAGTACACAACGTCAATCGAAGAATAGAATCGGGCATGGATATGCGTCACGCAGTCGCAGAAGCCGCGGTTTCCCGTTGCCGCCCGATTGTGCTTACGTCTATGACAACCTTTGTCGGACTAACCCCCTTGATGTTCAACAAGAGCGTCCAAGCCCAGTTTTTAGTCCCGATGGCAACCTCGCTCGCCTTTGGTGTGTTGTTTGCAACGTTTGTCACACTGTTAGTTGTGCCTTCAGGTTACATGATACTTGAAGACCTAAAGTCATTTGCCGGGCGCTTGCTCGGGTCAAGTGAATCGACGGAGCAGGATAAAACCCCAGCCTTGAACCAGGCATTACCTGAGATTGAAAAGGTTGATGTTTGAAACTCATCCTCGAAAACGATAAGGGGAATTCGCCACCCGTTAACAAACGCGATTTCACGACCGGTCTCGTACCTGTTCACTTAATGCGTCTAACGGGCTTCATGATGGTAGGGCTCATCTCGGTCATGGGTGCAAACCTCATTGAAGCGATATACATCGGTCGCGTTGGAACTCAAGCGCTTGCTGCCCTGAGCTTCACCTTTCCCCTCATCATGCTTTTTCAAGGCATATCAATGGGCTTGGCCGTGGGCGCTTCATCAGTGGTTGCCCGCACCCTTGGCGCCGGCAATAGAGAACAGGGCAAGTTGTTAATTACGCACTGTATCTTACTCGTTAGCGGATTAGTGCTCATCGCTTGTATTGCCGCTTACCACTATGTCGATGTGTTTTTTAGGTTGTTGGGGGCGGACAATACCGTTTTGCCTCTGGCGGTTGAATACATTCATATCTGGATTTACGGCTTACCTTTTTTCACCATTGCCATGGTAGGCTCCACCCTGATGAGGGCAGCGGGCGATGCTGTCACCCCCGGGTATCTCATGACCGTCGGCTCACTCTTACACGTTGTGATAAGTCCGATCTTCATTTTCGGATATTTTGGTGCACCGCAAATGGGGCTTTCAGGTGCTGCAGTTGGATTCGTGCTGGCACGTTCAGTAAGCTTTTTGATGTACAGCTACGTTATCTGGATAAAAGACAAACTGCTGGTGTTTAAATTGACCGGGTTCTTTTCATCCTGCCGGGCAATTCTGCATGTCGGGTTACCCGCCATGGCTAGCAACATGATTCAACCGCTGTCCATGAGTATCATCACACGACTGTTAGCCGGCCATGGCTCTGTCGTAGTCGCAGGTTTTGGTGTCGCTTCAAGAATAGAGTCAGTGGCCGTAATCGTCATTGTTTCCCAGTCGATGAGTATTGCACCGTTTATCGGTCAAAACTGGGGCGCAGGACTCTACGAACGCGTCACAAAAGGCATGAAAATCGCCAACAGTGCCGCAGTCATCTGGGGAATTGTTGCGTACACGGCGTTGTTTTTCCTCGCAAGACCGATTATCTCAATGATAAATGAAGATCAGGATGTCATTGACGCCGCCGTCACCTATCTCCGTATCGTGCCCCTATGCATTGGCTTTATGGGGATACTGATGAACTCATCTTCCTGCTTCAATGCACTCGGCCAACCCATACCGCCACTGGTACTGACCATTTTACAAATGATCGTGATACAAATACCGCTAGCGATACTTGGCAATTATCTTTGGGGATATACCGGTATATTTCTTGCCGCAGCCGGCACAATTTCACTACTCGGCGTCATTGCTTGGTTCTGGCTAAAACATGCACTTAACGCAGCGATGGACAAAGCCGGTCACCTCAAATAGAAACGGGTACCACATATCAGGACCTCGTCATCAGACACGTAGCAATTACGTTGTTTAGCTTTCGCAAGGATGTGATCCCGATTTTTCACCCGGATATCAAGTCCACCAAGTCCGGGTCCACGATCGTCGTTGATCGAGACGAACCGCAATCGGGCATTGTTAAGCTCAATAAAGATTTCGCCCTGACGAGTGACAACGGGTAACCCGGCAACCTTTGCCCACAATGATGCAAGTTCCAAAGGGTCCTCTGCCTGAAGTTCAGCGCCCAGAAAGTCCACCGTAATATCCTGCCTGACCTGCTTTTCCCACCCGGTACCACCGACGGGCTCCCAATGGCCCTGAAAATCATTGTGCGCATCGGATTCAATCTCGAAGAAGGCTGCTTTCAGATCACCCGGGTGTAACTGACATAAATTCCAATCTCCTCGAATAGTCTCGTGGGCAATGCGAACACCGTTATCCAAGGCGTTTTGACGAACGGCCGTCTGGGTTTTCTTGCTATCCGCCTGGGTAATCACCATGTAACCCCCGTCACCACCCCGGCGTTTGAGATAACGACCACCCGCAGTACCTTCCCGAATCGGTGCAACCACCTCCAGAAAGTTTTTGCCTACAGCCATCAGCGTATTTTCCAGCCCAAATACCCCCACCCCCGGATCAATGTAACAGGGATTAATGCCTAGAATATCTGTCAAATCCTCTACGACAGGCTGCAGCTTCTCTGCAACCAGGCAGATCTGCCTCAATTGTATTGCCACTTTGTTGTACTCCTTTCGAATTGGGATTAACGAGTAAACTTTGAAACTTATACTTCAGGCATTCTTTGCGCACAAGATCATTGACAGAATTATTAGCTGATAAATGGCACTCAGAGCCGTCGCGCCGGCGTTTTAGCTTCGTGATAGGATTGTCTGGTTGGCAGGACTCGACGGTTAAGTCACCTGCCTGAAAATTAGGCGCGTAAGGCTTTCAATTAAGCAACGCACCATTAACCGCAATCTATTTTTTGCCTCAAGGAGGCGATTCAATGATACAAAAACTCCTCATCGCGAACCGCGGCGAAATAGCCATTCGAATCATGCGAACCGCCGTAAACATGGGGGTAAAAACCGTCGCGGTATATCCGGCAGATGATCAGAAGTCACTGCATGTTTATCGTGCTGATGAAGCCGTTGAGCTCACCGGTCGCGGTGCTGCCGCTTATCTAGATGCGGAGCAGCTTATTCAGGTCGCGTTAGACACAGGTTGCAACGCGATTCATCCGGGATATGGCTTTCTAAGTGAAGTCGCAGGGTTTGCAAATGCGTGCGAAGCCGCGAATCTAACATATGTCGGCCCTGACGGCGAAACACTTGCGCTGTTTGGAGACAAGTCCGAAGCCCGGCGTTTTGCTATTGATCACAAAGTTCCCGTGATTCCCGGCACCCAAACAGCCACGACACTTGCTATGGCGTCAGATTTTCTGGCCTCACTTGATGGTCAATCCATGATCATCAAAGCCGTTGCAGGCGGCGGTGGACGAGGCGTTCGTGTTGTCGATTCTGTCGATGAACTCGAACAGGCTTTCAACCAAAGTGGCAGGGAAGCAATGGCGGCCTTCGGTGACGATGCGCTTTATGTAGAAGCATATTTGCCAAAGGTCCGTCATATCGAGATTCAGGTGTTAGGGGACGGCAGCGGGAATGTCGTCTGTCTTGGCGAACGCGATTGTTCGCTGCAAAGAAGACATCAGAAGATCATTGAAATTGCGCCTGCACCGGATCTGGAAAACAACATCAGAAGCGAATTAATTGCGGCCGCGGAGAAGTTGGCAAAGGCAACCCACTACCGAGGCGCGGGCACCTTTGAGTTTCTGGTTGATGCCGACCAAAAGGCATGGGCGTTTATTGAGGCGAATGCAAGGTTACAGGTAGAACACACTATCACCGAAGAGATTTACGACATCGATCTCGTTGAAATCCAACTACGGATTGCCGGAGGTGAATCTTTAGATAAAATCGACGTCGGCAAACCAAGACAACACGGATACGCTATTCAGCTTCGGATCAATATGGAGACGATGGAAGCTGACGGCTCAGTGCGCCCTTCCGGCGGGACAATTACAGCATTCAATCCACCCTCAGGTCCCGGTATCCGTTTGGATACATACGCCTATGCTGGATATGATACCAACCCGGGCTTTGACTCGATGCTTGCGAAACTCATCGTTCATCATCGCAGCGCTCACAAACGCGGCGCGCAGCAGATAACCAATGATTTCAATGCTGCACTCAAAAATGTCTATCGTTCACTGTGCGAGTTTCAACTGGAAGGGGTCGCTACCAACATATCGTTTCTGCAAAGTTTGTTGCAGTCTGAGGACGTTGCCGCTGTTAACTACCACACGAGATATATTGATGAGAACATTAAACAACTCACTGAAACCGGGATCCATCATGCCCACTATGCAAGTAAACAGGCAGAGAACACTGCCCTGCGCGCTGGTGCGGTTCTAGAATCAAACGACCCTCTCGCGGTGCTTGCATTCGGCCAACAGGAACAACACAACCAAACCGATGCGGCAACCATGGATGATTCATGGCTCAAGTCCCCTATGCAGGGCACGATTATTGAGATCATGGTCTCTCCCGGCGATCAGGTGCTTGCAGCGCAACCGCTGATGATTATGGATTCCATGAAAATGGAACATGAGATACTCGCCCAGTATAGCGGTGTTGTTAGTCAACTAGGCATCGTCATTGGAGATACCATTTATGAGCGACAGCCACTACTTCAGATTGATGAACAAGAGATTGAAAGTACTCTGATCACAGAAGAAGAGGATGTAGATCTTGATGAAATTCGACCGGATCTAGCCGAAGTTGTCGAGCGCCGGAAAACAACACTTGATGCTTATCGTCCGACTGCTGTTGCCCGCCGCCGCAAAACCAATCAGCGGACGGCCAGGGAAAACATCGAGGATATGTGCGATGCCGAGACCTTTATTGAATATGGGCAACTGGTGCTAGCAGCACAACGTCGTCGTCGATCGATGGAAGACTTGATTGAGAAGAGCCCCGCAGATGGCATGATTACAGGCGTTGGTGCGGTGAACAGCGATCTTTTTGGCGAACCAGATAACCGTTGCGTTTTGATGTCCTATGACTACACCGTGTTCGCCGGAACTCAGGGTGGGCAAAATCACCGAAAGACCGACCGCATGATTCGGGTCGCAGAAGAAGGCCGCATGCCCATGGTTATATTTGCCGAGGGCGGCGGCGGCAGACCTGGTGACACAGACGGTATTGGTGGCGAAGGCACAACAACCTTTGCGCGATTTGCGCAACTCAGCGGGCTCGTGCCAATGGTCGGCATCACATCAGGCAGATGCTTCGCCGGCAACGCATCTCTGCTGGGTTGTTGTGATCTTATTATCGCAACCGAAGGCGCCAATATTGGCATGGGTGGACCCGCAATGATCGAAGGTGGTGGGCTCGGCATATATTCTCCAGAGGAGATAGGCCCGATGTCAGTACAGGTACCCAATGGTGTTGTCGACATTTTGGTGAAAGATGAAGAAGAAGCCGTCACCGTGGCAAAAAAATATCTTAGCTACTTTCAGGGGAAGACAACCGAATGGACTGAACCGGACCAACGCTTAATGCGCCGGATCATTCCTGAGAATCGCTTGCGGGCTTACAATGTGAGAAGCATTATTGAAACACTGGCAGATACAGATTCAGTGCTTGAGATTCGGGAAAAATTTGGTGTTGGCTGCATCACCTCATTTATTCGAGTGGAGGGGATGCCGATGGGGGTTATCGCCAACAACCCTAGCCATCTGGGCGGAGCAATTGATGCGGACGGCGCTGATAAGGGCGCTCGGTTTATGCAGCTCTGCGATGGGTTTGATATTCCCTTGCTCTATCTCTGTGATACCCCGGGTATCATGGTGGGTCCGGAAATTGAAAAAACTGCGCTGGTGCGCCATTCCAGTCGCATGTTTTTGACCGGGGCGAACCTTTCCGTACCCTTCTTCACTATCGTGCTTCGAAAAGCCTATGGCCTGGGCGCGATAGCAATGGCCGGCGGTTCCTACAAAACCCCATTCTTTACAGTCTCCTGGCCGACCGGCGAGTACGGTGGCATGGGGCTGGAGGGCAGCGTAAAACTTGGGTACCGCGCTGAGTTGGCGGCGATTGAAGACCCCGAAGAGCGACTGGAAACCTACGAGAAAATGGTCGCCAAAGCATACCAGACGGGCAAAGCGCTCAACTATGCATCCCTATTTAGTGTTGACGATACAATTGACCCAGCGGATTCACGTCACTGGGTGAGCAACATCATGAAGTCAATTCGAAGGGAGCCCAAAGGACCTGGCAAACGTCGAGCTTCGATTGACGCCTGGTAGCTTTGTCTTTTCGTCTGAGGTTTCTATTGCAATTGATCCGCTGGTTGCAGTAGATACCGAATCAGACCCGCGGCTATTGCCAACACAAGAAATGCGAGAGGTAATCCAACAATAATAGAGGCCGCCTGTAATGCGGAAATTCCACCGACGACCAGCAAAATGCAGGTGACAGCACCAAGCATAAAGCCCCAGAACACCTTCATCCATTGCAAATGTTCGACACGCAGGAGATGACAAAGCACTAACGTCGCCGAATCCAGAGAGGTGATAAGCCACGTGAAAAGCAGAAATGCGGCTGTGCCTACCAATGCAATTTGTAGCCCTTCAGAGCCTAGATTACCAAAGACCGTCACAATACCCTGACTATAATCAGCGACCACAATCTCACTCACTGAACCTGAAAGTTGTAGTTCCTGATAAACCGCAGTACCGCCAAAAATCGACATCCACAATAGAATAATCAGCGCCGGCACGAACAATACGGCGATGATAAACTCTCGCATCGTGCGTCCTTTTGATATACGCGCGACAAACAAGCCCACAAATGGCGCCCAAGCTAACCACCAACCCCAGTAGAAGACTGTCCAAGCAGATTGCCATGCTTTTTCAGCCGCTTCTTCCGCTGTCCAAAGCCCCATAGGAATGACATTGACAATATAGTCAAGCGTGCTGCCGACAAAAACCTCGAGTATCCAAAGCGTCGGACCAACAACCACAAGCACAAGTGCTAGACCGACACTAATCCACACATTGATTTCGCTCAACAGCCTAATGCCGTTAGCAACGCCGGATACAGCGGAAAAGATGCCTAGAAAACACACCAGCGTCACAATCGCAATCTGCGCAGTGATACTCATGTCAAAATCAATAAGCGCGCCCAGCGTGGCATTCATACCTCCGACCGCAAGCCCAATCGACGTCGCGACACCAAATACTGTGCCCAGAACAGCAATCACATCGATCGCCTGCGACAGGCGTCCGTGCAGCGGCTTGAAGCGGGTTAAAGGAGAGAAAGCGGTGCCAAATGTCAGAGGTAGATCATAACGATAAGCGCCAAGCGCAATACATAGCCCAACCAGCACATACAACCCCCAACCATGAAAACCCCAGTGGAAAGCCGTCAGTGTGACAGCCGTAACCGCGGCCTCTGGCGAGCCTGGCACCTGCCCTCGCATATCAAGAAAAGGATTGCCCAACATATGCGTGACCGGTTCAGCGGTTCCCCAGTACAACAGCCCTGTGGCAAGTCCCGCGCTGAAAAGCATCGCAAACCAGGCGAGATAACTGAACTCGGGCAGCTCGTCATCCTTTCCTAGGCGCACTTTTGCCCTAGGATGCAGGCAGGTGGCAATGACCAAAAGCAGCACAAAACTCACAGTCCAGTTAAATAACAGGTCGAAACGCGCGACCACATCATCTCTCATCGCCAAAAACACGACGGCGGCCTGCTCCGTATCAAAGGCTGCGAAGCCGACGAAAATGAAGAGAATGAGAATGACAAGAATAGAAAGAGGTTGGTAAGGGTGTTGCTTTGATTCGAGGTAAGACAAACAGTTGACTCTGCAATTTGTTATTTGAAGATCACCATAACAATTTTGGCGCCTTCCCGCTAATTTGCGACCATTTATCAGGCAATTAAGATAGCATAAAGGAGCTGACAAGCTGGCAGGCACTAAACTTATGAGACACCCCTACCCCCTATTCTTGATCCTGCTGTTCAGCTGCGGCTATATCGAGTCATCGCCGATCGACTCAGGGAGACAAAGCACAATGACAGATACAATTCATACAGCCTCGGGTCAACTGCGCGGCACCAACGCGGACATTGCCGTTGCCGAAGCCAATCAAATTCAGGTCTTCAGAGGCATACCCTACGCACAACCACCAGTAGGTTCATTAAGATGGAAAGCTCCTGTTGCACCGGCACCCTGGGCAGGCATTCGGGATGCCACCGAGTTTAGTCGGTCTTGTATTCAGCCAACTAATATCGACATCTTCGTCTGGACCCGCGGTGATTTCGATACCAGCGAAGACTGTTTGTATCTTAATGTGTGGTCTAACACGGCTGCGTCAAAACAACCGGTCATGGTCTGGTTTCATGGTGGCGCACATACTAGTGGACAGGGGCATTCCGAGATCTTCGATGGTACGAGGCTGGCTGAACAGGGAATTGTTCTTGTTACCATTAATTACCGACTGGGTGCGCTTGGGTTTCTGGCCCACCCCTGGCTAGCGGAGGAGTCCGATCATTCAAGCGCCGGTAACTATGGACTGTTGGATAAAATTGCAGCACTTCAATGGGTAAAAGCTAACATCGAGCAGTTTGGCGGAGATGCAGAAAACGTCACCATTTTTGGCCAATCTGCCGGCTCTCAAAGTGTTTGTTCTCTCATGGCATCGCCGCTTGCCCAAGGGCTTTTTCACAAGGCAATCGGTCAGTCTGCTGGGAGCGTTGGACCAGCGCCACAAAAAGACCTCAAGGGGTTCCAGCGAGGGGAAGCGCTGGTGAACGAACTGAGCGTTAACAACCTCAATTTACTCCGTGAGAAAACCCCGGCTCAGATTCTTGCGGCTTCTCAGAAAACCGGCTGGGCAAATGAAAGTAGCATTGTTATCGATGGCTGGGTTCTACCCGAACCCCAGGTTGAAACCTTCAGAGCTGGGCGACAAGCGCAGATACCCCTACTGCTTGGTTCGCTCGCAGATGAGGGAAACCACTTATTTCCTGTGAATGAAGCACTCACTGACCAAGAACTGGAAGATTATTTAACGAAACTGGTGGGACCCGCATCAAAATCTTTAGCCGCCGAGTATGCTCAAGAATTTGACACACCGGGTAAAATTCAGCATGCAGTTGCAACGGATTTGTTTATGGCCTTTGGCATGCGTCGCTGGGCTGAATACAGCGAACATTTCGGCAATGATACGTGGCTTTATTTTATGGATCACGTGCCTCCTGCTTTCCACCTTTACTGGCCAGACAATCCATCCTTACACCTCCCTAATGGTTCTCGAAGTGGCGGTGCGTACCACTCAGGAGATTTGGCTTTCGTTTTTGGCAATACGCATCGCGTGGGCCTTGACTGGCATGAAGACGACCACAAGCTTTCTCAATACATGGTGAAATACTGGACTAATTTTGCCCGAACAGGCAACCCCAACGGGTCTGATCTACCTGTTTGGCAAAAATTCAATACTGATACCTACGCGACACAACGACTGACAAAAACACCAATCAATGTAGATGGTATTCGTCAATCAAAAATTGATATCCTGTCCATCGCTCAACCAATGTTTGAAAATAAACCATGACGAATAAGCATCAACTGCTCATCGATAGCGCCAGCGCCTTACAGCAGGAATTGACTGAACGTGGCGGCGAAATAGACGCGCTAAGACAACTGCCGCAAGATCTTGCGGAGAAAATGGCAGCTAAGGGGTTCTACAGCCTGTGTACGCCTGAAGAGATTGGCGGGCTGGCGCAGGACCCGGCGACCCTCTACAGGGTTTGCGAAACGCTGGCTGCGGCCAACGGCTCTGCCGCCTGGTGTGTATTTATTGGTTCAACATCGCAATACCTGCTGGGTGCCCTGCCCTCAGAGCAGCAACAGACAATTATGGAAAATACCAACGTCATCACCAGTGGCGTGTTTGCGGACAGCGGCACAGCGCGATATGAAGTCCGTGACGGAAAGCCAGGATATCTGATCAATGGCCATTGGCGCTGGGGTTCCAGTTGTCACAATGCGACTTGGATATCTGGTGGCATCCACGAAGTCGACGAAAATGGCGATTCCGTTCAAAGTACAAACGCCATTCTCACTCGAGTATTTTTCAAACCCGAAGAAATCGAGATACTAGACAACTGGCATGTCTCGGGTCTTCGCGGTTCAGGATCTAGCGACTATCGCGCAAACAACGTCTGGGTACCATCTGTTCGCATGGCATCCTCGATAGAACAAACAATTTACAAAGATTTTCCAATATTTCGCTACCCCAAGTTCGCCTTACTTTCTCTGCCGATTGGCGCGATAACACTGGGCATGGCTCGTGCATCTATTGATGAAGTCATAAAAATCGCCGCTGAAAAAACACCTCAAGGTAGTCGGCGAACACTGGCACATAGACCCGCATTGCACCGCGAGATTGGCGTTGCCGACACAAAACTGGCTGCGGCACGCAGTCTGCTGTACTCGCTCAATGATGAAATATGGCAGCATTGCCAGAACAACTCTCCCACAGTCCAGCATCGACAGAAACTTCGCGCGGCTAACGTCCACATGGTAAACACCGCGGTCGAGGTGATCGATAAAATGTACACGATTGTCGGCGGGAGCTCAGTGTTTGAATCTTCATGCCTGCAGCAACATTTCCGGGATGTTCACGTCGCGACTCAACATATGATGGTTGGGGAACCCGTCATGGAACTGGCTGGCAGGGTTCTCTTGGGCATTGATGAAACTGCCCCCGGACTTTAAGCGCCAACTTTTAACGTATTATGCCTCTGACAACAATTGTTGCTCGCGGCTCAAGGTTCGCCTGTTCCAAACTACAGCAACGATTCCCACCAAAACATTGGTGATTGCCGTCGCTGCGAAAACACCGATGTAACCGAAGAAATGACTGCCTAGCAGGGCCAGAGGAATATAGACAATCAGTAACCTTGCTACAGAAAGAAACAACGCTGGCATAGGGCGACGCAGGGCGTTGAAAGCGTGGGTTGAGACGACAATAAGCCCCATAAAACCGATGCTGAGCGGAATGATGTGCAGAAAGTTGACCGCAACATCCACAAGTCCCGGGTCATCATTCACAAAATTCACAAAATAGCCTGCACCAAACCACATGATAGTCGCAGCCAACAACCCCCAGATCAGGCACGCGGCATAACAGGTGTTGAGTGCTTCGTGGACCCGCTCAAATTTTCTCGCACCCCAATTCTGTCCGACTAAAGGCACGACACTGGTTGATATGCCTATAACCACCATACCGACGACGGACTCAATTCTACTCGCTACGCCAAAAGCCGCGACAACGGTTGTGCCAAAGCCAGCCAGCAACCAAGTTACCACGCCCATGGAAAGGGGCTGAATCATGTTCGACGCCGAAGCAGGAATGCCTACCTGAAGAATGCCGACCGCGGATTTGTTGAAACTCGCGAGAAAACGACCGCTGGATAAGCGAAACAACCTCTCACGTAGAAAGTACCAGTAAGCGGCCAGAAGCACCTGTGCGATAGCGCCGAGAACAAATGCCCAGGCTGCTCCCTCCAGCCCTAGCATCGGCAACCCTGCCCAGCCAAAAATCAGAAACGGACCCACAATTACCTGCACAACAGGTGCGATGGTCATAATAAATCCTGGAAACGTCGGATTTCCAAAAGATCTGATTAAGCCGTTTGACACCATGGCTAGCCCCATCATGGGGAAACCGATTAACCAGATCTTCGCATAGTGAGTGGCAAGTACCAGTACCTGATCGGATGCTCCAAGTAATATGAAAAGATAACTCGCGCCAAATTGACCGACCAAAGCAACAGCCATCGTAAAAATCAAAACAAGAATGTAACAGTGCGTCACTGTCATTGCTGTCTGTTCTCTATCCCCCGCACCCATTGATTGGGCGATCAACGTTGCGGCACCAATGCCAATACCGCGGGTCAAGGCATTCAAGGACATCGATATGGGAAACATAAAAGTGACTGCGGCTAGCTCTGCTTTACCTACCTTACCGATATAGAAAATTTCGATAAGTTGACCAACCGTCATTGCAAGAAAACCTAGGATCATTACGCTAGACAGCTTCGCCACATGGTCTCTGATAGCGCCTTCGGTGTAGGTTGCAGGAGAACTCGAACCAGAACGACTCACGTGATTGCAGCGCCTACAACGGCTTTAGCACGTGCCTCTTGCGCCACCGTCTGAACGTGGGGTGCTCGGAAATGGATATATAAAAGCACAGCAACACTATATCCCAACAGCAGAAACCAGCCCGTGTTGCCGACAAAATCCCAGGAAGAATAGATACCATAGCCATAGATACCTACCGCGAGTAACGGAAACAATTTGGTCGCCCAATAGGGGAGCCTAAAGGGTGCACGTTGATAAGCCTCGGGATTTCGTTTTGCCAGGTTAAACAAAGCAAACACGGGAAATAAACCGAAGATGGCACCAACGGCGTTACCTAAAATCGCAACATAACCGAGACTCATGCCTGTCATAATCGGCGTCATACCAACCAGAAAAAATACGGTCAGGTAAATAAAAGGCACACCATATCGGTTTAAAACAGCGAGTTGTGGCGGTAGCCAACCATCTTCGGTCGCCATGTAGAGTCCCCGGGTGCACCAAGCAAAAATCGCATTCAGCGAGGTCACTAGAGAAATCATGATACCGCCAGCGATAAACAAGATATAAACACCGGGTGAAAAAATGATCTTTGCAGTCGCGGCAAGATTCTCTCCCGCAATTTCTTCAAGCGGCAACACACCCGTCGCAACCACCGCAATAAGCGTATAAAGCAGTGTAACAATGGCTAAAGACAGCCCCATCACAACAGGAATCATCTTACCAGGATTCTCCATTTCATCCCCAAACTCAGAGATAAACTCAGAACCGATCAAACTAAGGCGCAGGAGAAATGCCGCGGCGAAAAAACCGGCAAAGCCGTTTGGCATAATGTCTGGTAGCGATTTATAGGGCGTGAAATCATTCACATGGCTCAAGCCAAAGATAATGTAAAGCACAAGCGAGATGAGCAAACCGAACACCATAACAGCTTGAAATCGGGCCGCTGCTTTTATGCCAAAGAGGTTTGCCACAAAACATAGCACCATGACACCAGCTGCTACGACGGTAAGGTTCAAGTTCGGAATCAGCGCTTCGGTATATTCCGCAAATCCAATGGCGAAACTGGACAGGATTAACTGCCCCACCACCAGTAACGATAGGTAGAAAAACGAGGTCTTTTGCCCGAGCAGATCCCGGACATATGTGTAATTACCACCTGTGCTTGGTACCGCAGACCCAAGCGCAGCAATACAAATAGTCGGAATGGCAACAATAGCGAGCGCCAGCAAGAATGCCCATGGCGCACCGTAGCCCGTCATACTAATACTCACGCCGGTTAGAACGACAACACCTGTGCCGATAATCTGTCCCAATGAAATGCTCATCAGATCCCAGAAACCTAACAATTTTTTACCGGTCGCGTGATGCATGGGCATGCGGCGAGTTTCCTTTATAACAATATTGGTGGCGTGCATTCTTCGTCATTGGTCGAGCGCAGCACATCAAGCATAAGATTAATCATATTCTTCCGCACTTCATCGATATTGTCTTCTACCAGCGTAATCTTATCTTCAAGGCCAGCGGCGAGATTGATTGGCAGCGCTACCGCAGCAAAGTTCATTCCCAGTTCTCCAGCCAGATAAACTTCCGGACAACAGGTCATGCCAACAACGTGACCACCTAGCATCTGAAACATTTTAATTTCCGCCGGCGACTCAAATCTTGGACCATTCGTTGCCACATAAGTCGCACCGTCATGACACTGAATGTTGTATTTAGGCCCAAGACTCATCAACTTGTCGCTCATGACAGGACAAAATGGCGCACTCATTTCAACATGGCCAACAGCGCTTTGCAGGTCATCAAAGAAACTGAAATCTCTACCGTGGGTAAAATCAAGAAAGTCGCGCAGTACAGCGAGATCCAGCACTGGATAGTCGGTAGTAATCGAACCCACCGCATAGGTGGACATTATTCTTCGGACACCCAAATCTTTCAGAGCCCGAAGGTTTGCCCGATAGTTAACCTTATGCGGGGGTGTAGAGTGATCCTTCCCATGCCGGGTCAAGAACACGATATCTTCGTGCTCACCCTGACCTAAATAAACCTGCGCCGAACCATACTCGTTAGTTATCTCGCGGGCCTCAACTTCGATGCCTGAAAGATTATAGATACCGGTGCCACCCATAATAGCTGCGGGCATAATGATTCCTCTGTCACTAATCTGTGTTGTTTACTATTGTCCTTAGGCTACCAAGTCGGGTAGCTTTCTAGGGTATACGGACTAAGCACACCGTGAATTGTCACGACACCCGCGACATATTTCGGAGGCGTGATATCAAACGTCGGGTACCTGGCGTTGATACTGTCAATTGTTGTTGGCGCCCCTAACGCCAAACGAACCTCTGCAGGGTCACGCTCTTCTATCTTAATATCAGCCCTGACTAACTTGCTGCTGTCTCTTCCCCAAGCAAATGCGTAGAACGGTATATCGTGCGCATGGGCAGCAATGGCATTCTGAAATGTGCCAATTTTATTCACCACATGGCCATCGGCAGTTATCATGTCAGCCGCTGTAATATACTTTTGAATCTTACCCTCTGACATGATGTGTGCTGGCATATTGTCTGTAATCAGGTTCACCTCAACACCAATCTCCCGGATGGAGGGTGCAGTAAGTTTTGCTCCCTGAAAATACGGGCGTGTTTCTGGCGTATAAACACTTATCTTTTTTCCATCTCTTGCAGCAAACGCCAGCGCAAGGATGAAAGCGGCCTCGGCAAAACAATGGGTTAATATACCATCGCCGTCATTGATCAAATTAGCCATCGCTCTGGCTCGCACCGCATAGTCATCGTAGATGTTCAATAATGTCTGACTAATTGAAGCCTCAATCGCCTGATCAACTGACCGCTTTTCATTAACTGCTAGACTTGCAGTTGCTAACACCTCGTCCAAGCGAAGCTGAATTGCGGTATTCGTTGGGCGTGTTGCAACGAGCACATCTCTTGCTCTCTTCAACTCAGATAGCAGCTTTTTGCCATCACCAGCATCACTAAAGGTGGTGGAAATAATTCTCATTGCATTCACGGCAGACAGCCACGGACCACCACCCTGAGTCACCATGTCTTTTATGGCGGTCGCCACTTCATCGACGGACTCGCAGGTCACATATGATTGTTGAAGTGGGTAAGCGCGGCGATCACCAATGATCACTTTACCATCATCAAAGCGCGCAATATTTGGTGGGTTCAGTAGAAATGGTAAAAGCTCAAAAACGCCTTCCTGAGCTGCCGGGGACATGGTGTCGATTTTAGGCTCACATATATAAATCAAGGATCGCAGATTCTACCATATGTCGGTTGCGGATGAGGTGAACGCCCTCAGCGCTCACTCTGTCTGTGATAGTTTCGAGCGAACAACAGCATCAACACCAATACCGACATCGTGGCAAGCAAGATCAATATCTGGGTGCCAAATCTATCTCTCAATCCATTCTCGGCTACTTGTATGAGTTGTTGGTAACCTTCAGGGACAGGTAGCACTTGATTCACCCGAGCATAACGCTCATAGGCTGAAATCATACTTTGTCGTTTATCCGGCATTGATATAGCAAGATCGCTGGTTTCGCCCGGATCGACAACAATATTAAACAGATGCCAATTATCGTCGCCAAGCGGCCCCCTATTCAGGACAAGTTTATAATCACCTTGAAAAAGTGCTGCATTACCAGCCAACTCATAACCAACAGTGTCATATGCTGAATAAACCTGTTCGGTCTTATTATCCAAAATTGAAACTAAACTACGACCTATGATGGGTTCGACCAGTCTTCCGCCGTAACGCTCACCTGGCTGATTGACTTGACACAACTCAAGTATCGTTGGCGTTAAGTCAGTTACGAAACTAAAAGCATTTGTTTTGGATTGCTCAGGTGAAATTGATTCGCCAGCGATTATGAGCGGCACACGCATGCCCCCTTCGCCGGAGTAGAACTTGTAGTAAGCAAGCGGCGACGCAGCCGCGCTCGCAAAGCTTGGCCCGATGCTATTAAAACTTCCTTTCAGCCCTAACGTTTCATAATCAGTTGAATAACCTTGCAACGCTTGAGCCATTTTTGCTAGCGAGCCGGCATTAGCCCTCGATCCGGATGCTTCGCTGCCATTGTCTGAAGTAAAGATGAAAATGGTATTCTCGTATTCTCCGATCTCCCTCAGGTGCAGTATCAGACGTCCGAGGTGATAGTCCATCGCCTCGATCATTGCTGCGTAGACGGCCATTCTCTTAGACTGAAACTTTTTTTCCTCAGCGCTTAGTGAATCCCAATCTTCGGTCGACGACATAGAGACCATACTCGTGTCGTCAGGAATAATGCCAAGCGCTATTGCCTTCTCAAGCCGTTGTTTCCTGAGCACGCGCCATCCTTCATCGTAAACACCCTCATACTTTTCAATAAATTCCTGCGGCGCCTGAACAGGAGTGTGGACAGCTTGGAAAGGCACATAGGCGAAAAAGGGAGACCCGCTGTCCGAATTGGAGTCAATAAATTCGATGGTTTTGTCCACTAAAAATCGGGAAGAATAAAAATCATCCGGCAACGTCATTACTTCGCCATCGGCAAACCAGTTCGCTTTCTCGTAAATTGGTATATAGGGTTTTTGTTCCCAGTTATCTGCGCCGGTGTCGGCTAGCGCAACTGTGCGCTCAAAACCTCGACGACTGGGCAGTTGATCAACCTCTTTTCCAAGGTGCCACTTCCCGGCAAGATAAGTGTGATACCCCTCATCCTGTAACAAGGTCGCCACTGTAACAACATTCCGGTTCAACGTGCCTGCGTAGTGAGCATGGATACCCTGTTCCGGCGGAATTGCCTCGGGAATGTTAGGCACACCGTTGCGATGACTATCTACGCCTGTCAACAACATCGCCCGGGAAGGCGCGCAACTTGCTGCGGTATGATAATTCGTGAATTTGATCCCTGCTTCAGCTAACGCAGTCAAATTCGGTGTGCTGACTTCTCCGCCATAAGGCGCGATATCACTGAAACCCAAATCGTCTGCCAGAACCAAGACAATATTTGGCCTGTCTGCGAATACGGACGCTGAATACGCCGTTATCAGCGAAGTTATTAAGAAAGCACAGAGGCGGCTCATGGTGTTATTGAACGAGAAATCCGGAAGCACAGTCATGCACTACTCGCTCTGAGAGATTCGAGCAGAAACGAAAAATAGCAACGTGGCAATCACCAGCTCGGATACAATCAATTGCATTGCCAATGCTGCGTCGTGCACCAGCCAGGCCACAACACGGGACAATGCTGCTAAACCCAACAGCATAACAGGAGGATAGAACCAGACTCGCCTGCCTGTAATTAGCCCTGCAAATATCATAAAACCGAGTGATAGAAAAAAGGACGCGAGGTCACCGATTTGCGTACTGCGTCCAATGCCATCTAAAAGCGGCATACCCAGCGACTGGGCTGCAGTGCCGGGATCTAAAAGCCATCGTATGCCAGTGAAAAGGAATAGCACACCGACTAGACCAATCAAAATCTGTAGCGTTATTTTCATCATCGACTCCGTCGTCCAAACAAAAAGATATCTATCATCGCGGTCATAAATCCCAATATCAGGAATAGTAAAAATCGGGGATCAGCGGGATACAATACAACCTCAACCGGATAGGCTATCGTCTTTGTCATCGCTGCTAGTTTGAATTCATGGCGAGGACCTATTTCCGGATTGGTGATTATTTCCACTAGACTTCTGCGGCTTCGATAACGAAGCAATGCCGCTGTATCCCAGCCTTCAGCACCCTCGATACCGGTGACGTCCACGTTCAGCCCTAGCCCTTTGCCAAAAAACACCGGATGGCACGCCCGGGCAAAAAGTTCCGCATACATGTGCTCCATGTAGTGATCAATGTAATCTTCGGCGGTAGCATCCTGCCTGAATCCTTCGATTCTTGGCGGATTGTCATTAATGTCGATGTTATTCACCATCAGGAATTGTCGACCCGTATCCTCTTCGAAAAATGTGCGAAATTGATCCAGACGCTCTTTCTCCATCCCACTTGACTCGAAGTAGGCGACCGCTCTGGCAACTTCATCGTCGCTCAACGGGCCGCCAAAGTCAGTGTACCAATAGGTAAAAGTAACCCAGATCAGAGCAGGGACAAACCACAGTGCGCTTCTAGTATTCATTCTATGTGCGTGCAAAAAGCTGCAGTACACCTGTACCTTCCAGCAATTTGTTTACGCGATGACGATCCACTTCTTCAAGTGCGGCATAGGCTTCTCTTAGCCACTGCAGACACTTCGCTTGATAGGTGAAGGGATTCTGTTGCCACTGTCTATTATCGAGCGACATTTCCAACAAATTGGCTTTTCCGGTAACGGCTGCTGCATTGCCAAGAAGATAAGGGGCATAAATTCGACCGACCTCATTTAGTATGTTTTTAAGTGTTTCGGGCGCATTATCAATATCTATCCAATCTGAATCGGCAACCAGATAACCAGAGAGTTCTTCCAGCACTTCTACCCAAGCATAAACGCGCGGACATGCCTCAAGAATAATCGCGGAGGGCGTCGGGTCAAAGAGCGCAAGGCAGGTTAACTGTCCATATATTGCGAAATCGCATGAACCGGGTCTCTCCCCCATCAGGAATGGTAAGTCGGTCAAGTGTGCGTCGAGCAAGTGAATAAACCGCTTAAAACTCTCTTCGATTACCGGCGTGGTCACATCATTTGAACCGACATAAGACAAGCGGTCTATTTGTCGCTCCCTGACAAACTGACCCATTTTTTGTGCCTGCTCCTCTGGCTGAGAGATGCCCCGCCAGCGGGGTAGGATATCCCCCGCTTTTTTGATATCAGCATCATAGTGCCAGCGATAATGAAACATGGCTTTTGTTAACCATTCATCGCCGTAGTCTTCAAGCAGCATATTCACGAATGCCAGAGCAGGATCAGAAGGAATGGCCTCACGACCCGCGTATTCACCTTCGAATCGCTGAATCAATGGGGTTGAATCAGTCACCGCCTCCTCGTTACCTTTTTCATCTTTAAAAAAGAAAGTCGGTAATAATGAAACCTTTGGCTGTACTCTCTGCTTGGTGTGGCTACCGTTGTCAGCACCGGCCATCCGGGACTGAATTTCAAACTGATAAGGAATCCGTCTGTACCGCATATATGCGAGCATCTTTCGAGTATATGGAGAGCCTGGTGCTCCCATTAGCTCCTGAACTTTTCGTTCATTGGACATTATTTAGCCCCCCTAAGGCTTTTTTCGCATTGGTTGTGGAGCAACAGAATAAATCCAGCTTTCCCGCGCTCATCAAGTGTGGTCACGTTTGGCTGGAATCAAATTTCGGTTACACGCCGATAACGACTATCGTCTGTCTTTACCTCTTTCACCTTTGTGCCAGTTATTGTCGCTGTATTTTTTTAGGTTTTTGGTTTCGCTAACAAAAGCTCACAACCAGTACCATCCAGCATCGCATCAACCCTTACTCTGTCATCAACATCGAGTTTGGCATATTCAATACGTAGCCACTGAAGACATTTCGCCTGATATGGAAACGGCTCCTGCACCCACGATTTGCCTTCCACAGTTGTTTCAACTTTTTCTAGCCCTTTCTCAAAGGCTTCATAATTTGCCAGCATAACGGGCACATAAGTCCGGCCAACTTCTTTTAGCAAGTCAATCAAGGTGGCTGGCACCTCGTCTGAAGAATAGAACCCATCATCGCGACACTCAAGCCCAGAAAGGTCTTCCATTTTGCTAACCCACGCGTGCACCCTGGGAACTTGCTGCGCAGCAAGTTTCGCTGGTGTTGGATCAAACTGAACCAACTGCGTTAATTGACCTAAACAACCGAAGTCTGCGGCCCCCGGGCGCCTACCCATCAGAAAGGGTGAGCGTTTCAGGTGGTTATTCAGACAAGTCAAAAACCGTTGATAGCTTTCTTCAATAACAACCGCTGTCGTGTCGTTAGATCCGACAACATATAAACGAGATATTTGGCGTTCCGAAAATATCTGTTTCATTTGCACCACAGTCTCTTCGGATTGCGTTACATCTGCATAGTGGGGAAGAACAGATCCAGCCATCTCGATATCATCTTGATAATACCAACGATAATGAAACATGGCTTTTGTTAGCCATTCGTCGCCATAATCCTCGAGGAGATAATCAATAAAGGCCAACGCTGGGTCTGCCGGAATCACGGACCGCCCCGGATATTCAATTTCAAGTCTGCGAATGATAGGCGTGCTATCAACCTCAGCCACCAGCCCATCGTTAGCATCGTCAAAATAAAACACCGGAATCAAACCAACCTTGGGTGCGGGCAATTCATCAGCGCCATCGATCTGTCCCTGAATGTAACGGTACGGAATGCGTCTGTAACGCAGCAGCGCCAACATTTTTCGTGTGTAGGGTGATCCGGGTGAACCCCTTACGGGCAGGAGGGAATCTCCCATTTTTAGTCTCCAGCATTATGTTTATGTGAGAGAAGCCATATTGCATTTCAAGTAAGTATGCCGCATCATTTAATGCTCTTCATTAATAATTATGCACACTCGGTAAACGGAAGTATATGAAAAAAATTGCCCTTTTTTGCATATCAATCGCCCTCGGATCCGGCGCACTATTTTCCCAGTACTGGTACTACCTGCCGGGCATCATCTCGGACATCGTTGCGCCAATAGGCGATAATCGCCGGGTCTCCTGGAAGCAGGGTCCTGAGAGCCCATCTCATGGGGTCCAGGACTCGCCCCCTAATGTTGTACTGATCGTCGCCGACGACCTTGGTTTTAATGACATTACGTTTTATGGCGGCGGCATAGCCGACGGCACTGTACCCACCCCTCATATTGATTCGATAGCACAAAAGGGTATCCACTTTACTCATGGTTATTCAGGGAATGGGACATGCGCGCCATCGAGAGCAGCACTACTCACTGGACGATATCCATCAAGGGTTGGTTTTGAATTTACCCCTGCTTCTCCCACATTCTCAAAGTTAACCGCTGGTGATGCATTTATCGAGGAAAACACTGAGCATTACCCTGCGGCTGAAGATATCGGCTTGCCGACGGACGAACTCACATTACCTGAGTTACTAAAGCAACGAGGTTATTACTCAATCGGATTAGGCAAATGGCATCTCGGTGGAGGTGAGGGATCACGGCCTCTAGATCAGGGTTTTGATGAGTTCCTCGGGTTCAGATCCGGTGCCGGATTATTTATGAACGAGGACGACGAACAGGTCGTCAACTCAAAGCAGGATTTTGATCCAATCGATAAATTTCTATGGGCAAACCTGAAATATGCCGTTCGGTTTAATGGCGGCGAAAGGTTTGCGCCCGACTCACACATGACCGACTACATCAGTCGTCAGGCAGTCGAAGCAATCAAAGCCAATCGCAATCGTCCGTTTTTCATGTACCTAGCATACAACGCGCCTCACACACCCCTGCAAGCAGAGAAGGATGACTACGACGCTCTATCCCACATACCCAATCATACTGAGCGAGTATATGCTGGCATGATACGAGGCTTAGATCGCGGCATTGGGCAGGTTATCAACGCCCTGAAAGACAACGGGATAGATGACAACACAATCGTCATTTTTACCAGCGACAATGGTGGTGCCGGATATGTTGGCCTCCCCGACCTAAACAAGCCATACCGGGGTTGGAAAATCACATTTTTTGAGGGCGGCATACATACTCCCTACTTTATCAAATGGCCTAAGAAAATTTCTCCAGGAAGCGCGTACGATTCTGCGGTTGCGCACATCGACATTTTCTCAACGACGTTGGCCGCAGCAGGTATCGAATTGCCCCAAGACAGAACGATTGACGGCAAAAACATTCTTGAATATGCGCTTCAAACGGACCAACCCCGGATAGAGCGGTCATTATTTTGGCGGACAGGGGGTTACAAGGTTGTCCAGCGAGATGGCTGGAAACTTCAGATTCAGGAGCAAAATGGCAACACTTGGCTATTTAATTTGAATGAAGATCCAACCGAACAAAATAATCTAAGCAGCTCCCACCCACAACAATTGAACGATCTTAAAACAGCACTTTATAAAATAGACCAGCAAATGATTGAGCCTTTGTGGCCAAACCTTGTTGAGATACCGATTGCGGTAGACTATACCGTCAACGCTCGACCACAAGAGCACCACGAAACAATTATCTGGGCGAACTAGGTGTCATCACCTGTCCGGCAGGCCCTTAAAAATAACGCTCGTCAAATGCAGGAGCGCTGTTGATAACCGACCCGAGGGGGAAAAAGTATTAACGAAAACACGCCTGAATTGCCTGCGATATGCGCCTATCGTTACCGTATACCAGAAGCTGGCAGCGACTCAGGCTACACAGTCTATTTTTATCCCTACACCACCCATTACAATTACTGAGAACACACATGAAAACGATCACTCTCTATAGCTCCTCCCTGTCATTGTATGCAGGGCGAGCACGAAGCTATCTCATTAATGCAAACCTTGATTTCCGTGAAACAATACCGAACACACAATATTTTAAAGAGACCGTTCTGCCAAAAGCGGGTCACCGCCAAAGCCTGCCAACGATAGAGCTACCAGACGGTGAAGTAATACGTGATGGTGCAGCGATTATTGATCATTTTGAGTCAGCAAATGGGCACCGGTTTTCACCGACAACACCAAAACACCGAGTGCTGAGTCGATTATTCGATGTGATTGGCGCTGAAGGTCTGCTACGCCCGGCAATGCACTATCGTTGGAACTTTGATGACGTCAATAAAGAATTCTTGCAGTATCACTTCTCTGAGCTGATGCCTTCCGGACCCAACCGCATCGCCCAAGCAGAAAAGTCAATGAATCAGATGCGCAATGCTTGTATGGCTTTTGGCGCTGTACCCGATACCTTTGAAGTTGTCGAAGCACTTTATACTGAGCTTCTTGCTGCCCTTAATGCCCACTTTTCTGAAGTACCTTATCTGCTTGGTAACAAACCTTGCATTGGCGATTTTGGCATGATTGCACCTCTATTTGCTCATCTAGGGCGAGACCCAAAACCACTATCGATGATGCAATCAGATGCCGTTCGCCTGTTTCGCTGGGTAGAAAGAATGAACAGACCAGAGCCTGACATTGGCGAATTCGCGGAGCAGACCGACGTATACCTTGCCAACGATGAAGTGCCTCAAACATTGATCAATTTACTACGCCAAATCGCCATTGATTTTGTACCCGAAACCAAGGCTGCTGCAGAAACGATTAACCACTGGCTGGCGCAACAACCAAACCTGGCTGCTGGCACGCAGGTACAGCGTGGCGTCGGCATGGGTTCTTTTGAGGTGCGCGGGGTAACCGTCAATGCACTAGCACAACCCTATCGATTCTATCTCTTAAGCCGGGTGCAGCAAGAGTTCCAAAGTTTGACAGAAGCCGAGCAGCACAGCGTCACCGCATTATTGAAGACCTGCCATATGGAAGCGATTCTCGACTGTAAAATAAGCCGCGATATCGGCCGGAAAGACAACCTGGAGGTTTGGCTCTAACTGACTTTCTCGGCGACAAAAAACGTATAACCATACCCATGGGGAAGGCCGCACCTTCAGGGCGATGGGGCTTGCCAAAGAGAACGCACGCTCAGTGCTGGAACGATCACCCGCCCTGCTCTTGGCTGATCGCGATGCACTTCAAAATAAAGATCGCATGCGGGGATCGGTGAACTCGAGTGGTAATTCAACCAGTTTCGTAAGGTTACGCCGCAGGCGCGTCACTCACCTGGACAAGC
>CAJXBG010000049.1 GCA_913050215.1 uncultured Gammaproteobacteria bacterium | reverse complement strand
TTCACAAGTCCAGGCGTATACCTTCGGTTGCAATGTGATATCCAAGCGATCTGACCTGCTGGCTTTCCTTACTGGATGAATCCAATAATGGGTTGGTGTGATTCATATGAATAAACCAGACCTTGTTACGTTCCGACCGCGAAGCGTTTTTTAAAAGCGACATCGTTTCGCTGACAAACGGATGTGGGATTACCGACATATCTCGACCCGGTAGTTCGCCGTCGGCATAAAATGCACCATCAATCAGCGCGTAGTCGACGGTTTTAATGAGCTCACCGATGTCGGTATCCCAGTCTTGCCATTTATTGATATCGGGAATGAATATTGCGGACTTGTCGGGCCCCGCAATTCTGTAACCAACGGTCTCGGAGTACTCGTCCCTGTGTGGTACGAGAAACGGCGTCACTTTCACCGATCCAAGATTGACGGCCAAATTATCCTGAAGCGGCTGCAGCGCGATATTCTTGAATGATATTAACTGGCTCCAAGGGCCGTTCCTCTGCAGAAAAGCTGTCATCCTTGGCATGGCATAAACTGGCACATTTGATGCGCCCATGACCTCGTGTCCTAGAAACATCAAACCCGTGTAGTGACCTATATGAGCGTGGGTTAAAAACACGCCGCCGAAGTCAAATTGAGCGTCCGGTGCTTCGACCTGTAAATCGTAAAACTGTCCGGGAAAGTTTGGCGTTGCCTCAAACATGAATTTTTTCTTTGCTTCAGGGTCTATTAGTCCAAGCGATACAGCCCCGCGTCTTTTTCTCACGTCCTGCCAACCGGGTAGGCAATGGGGCGCCAGGCAACCCGCCTGGGGATAACCCGCATCTTGTACCACCCCAAGTACGTAAAGATAAGGCGTTTGGTTCGTGTCAGCATTTGCCGAGCATGAAACTGCAAGAAAGCAAATACAGAAGAAAAATCTATTAAGTGCTGGTTTCAAATTAGCTCCGTGGTTTGCTTCTAATTAACAAGATATTGGCAAATTAAATTAGCACAGTGGTGTTAGATGAGCCAGACTGCGCCGTGTTTCGATATAGCGAATACTATGACAAAATCACGCCTTCACATTATCGGAGTTTTACTGGGCGGATGGTCATCAAGCGGGGTTGGAGGTAGCAGTGAGTAGATTTATTCAAGAGGATGAGCGCGCGGCTGATCTCTCCGAAGTGCGAAGCGATGAACAGTTAGACTGGCAAGCGCTGGAAACATGGCTCAAGACACACTTGGCTGAAGAATCGGGTCTAAATCCGGATGCAAATATGATTGTTTCTCAGTTTCATGGCGGGCATGCAAATTTAACCTATTGTGTTCGTTTCGAAGAACTCGAACTGGTTGTCCGGCGACCGCCAAAAGGCCATATAGCCCCCGGCGCCCATGATATGAACCGGGAATATCGGGTCTTGAATGGCCTGGCACCTGCCTATAAGCCGGCACCGACGGTGTATGCTTTCTGCGACGATACCCGTGTAATCGGCGCGCCATTTATTGTTGTTGAACGCAGGCAAGGGGTTATTGTCAGAGCTGAAATACCGGCATCATTGCAGGCGCACACCAATGTAGCCGAACGGATCAGCTACGCGCTAATTGACGCCATGAGAGATTTACATGCACTGAATCCGGAGGCCATTGGGCTTGGCCGGCTAGGCAAACCAGCGGGTTTTGTTGATCGGCAACTTAAAGGGTGGCACGAACGCTGGCACCTGTCTCGCCAGACGCCGTTACCCCTGTTCGATCAAGTGCATCAAAAACTGGTCAAGCATCAGCCTACCTCAGGCAAACATTGTATTGTTCACAACGATCTGAAACTTGATAATTGTATGTTTGACCCAGCAGATCCTGACAGGGTGCATTCGGTGTTTGACTGGGATATGGCAACCCTAGGCGACCCGCTGGCTGAACTTGGCACGCTGTTGGGGTACTGGAGAGAGGAAGGTGATGGGTTTAACCGGGCGCCAACAATCGAGCTTGATATGTCCGCGTTTCCCTCGAGAAAAATGCTGGTGGAACGCTATGCTCAGTCGGGCGTTGATCTTGCTAATATCGATTGGTACGAGGCTTTTGCCCTTTGGAAGCACGCAGTCGTGCTGCAGCAACTTCTCGCCCGGCTTGAGTCTGGCGAGAGCAAAGACGAGCGCTTTAGGGCGTTCGTAGACACTATTCCCGGTATTGTTGAAGGTGCCGGTCAGATTTTGGGTTAAAAATTTAGATTCTTTAAGGAGAAATTTATCACTAGTACGACAGCGACATCAGATCTACCTGACCTCGAGCAACTCATAAACCAGCTTCAGTCATTTATGGATAAGTACATCTATCCCAACGAAGATATTTATCATGAACAATTAAACGGTCTTGAAGATCGCTTTTCTACTGTGCCCTTGATGGAAGAGCTCAAGCAGAAAGCCAGAGAAGAGGGGCTTTGGAATCTCTGGATGCCGAAAAACCATGGTGGGCTAAGTAACGAGGACTACTGTGCACTGGCAGAAATGATGGGACGCGTACTGTGGGCGCCGGAGGTGTTTAATTGCAATGCGCCGGATACCGGGAACATGGAAGTGTTTATGAAATACGGTACCGAGGCGCAGAAAGCACAATGGCTTGAGCCCTTGTTGAGCGGTGAAATTCGTTCTTCTTATTGCATGACAGAGCCCGATGTTGCATCAAGTGATGCCACCAATGTACGAACCTCAATTATTCGTGAGGGTAATGAGTATGTGATTAACGGGCGTAAATGGTTCATTACCAATGCGCCTTACGAGCGCACGAAGATTTTTATCGTGATGGGTAAGTCAGATGCAGATAACCCAAACCGACACCTGCAGCAGAGTCAGATTTTAGTGCCTAAAAACACCCCGGGAGTGACCGTCGTTCGACCATTGACAACACTCGGTTATGACGACGCGCCGCTGGGTCACGCCGAGGTGCTTTTTGAGAACGTACGGGTGCCTGCTGAAAACATTTTGTTGGGAGAAGGGCGGGGTTTCGAAATATCCCAAGGGCGTCTTGGACCAGGCCGCATCCACCACTGCATGCGTTTGATTGGCTGTGCTCAGCGTGCGCTCGAGTTTGCTTGTCGTCGTGCGGTCAGTCGTGAAACGTTTGGTCGTAAACTTGCAGAACATCAATCCGTGCTTGAAGACATTGCGAAATCCTACAACGAAATCGAGCAATCAAGACTGCTGACACTAAAAACAGCGCGCAAGATGGATGAAGTAGGGGCAAAAGATTCCCGTGATTTAATTGCTGCGTCAAAAATCACTGTGCCGCTGATGGCGCAGACAGTGATCGATCGTTGCATGCAAATTCATGGTGCTGGTGGATTAACAGCTGACTATCCGATGGCAGAAGCCTTCAATTACGCGCGCTGGTGCCGACAGGCAGATGGTCCCGATCAGGTACATATGATGGCGTTGGGTAAACAGCTTGTGAAACGTTACGCAGAGTAACGTGCTAATTAAGGTATTCTAAATATGTCAGACGAGTTTCAACAGGACGCAGTCGGCCTGCTCGAAGGGATCAACAGTACGCGAGCGATCCGGCGTTACCGGGACGAATCGATTCCAGAAAAGGATTTGAGGGATATGCTGTTTGCGGCGACCCGAGCGCCGAGCGGATCTAATCGACAACCCTTTCGGTTTGTTGTGCTAACAGATTCGGAGAAGGCGAAACAGGCCAAAGTACTGATCAAGCAGGGTGCTGAGTCTGTATGGCGCGCAAAAAAAACCAATGATCAATACGATCAACGATCCGGCGCAGATAGTGCTTCACCCAAAGCACGTATGGCGAGAACCATGGACAGCTATGTTGAGAATTTTGACAAGGTACCTGCGTTGATTCTGCCCTGTCTCGTGCGTTACCGGGAACCAACTCCGATGGAGGGCGCCTCTGTCTATCCGGCGGTGCAGAATTTACTGCTTGCTGCGCGTGCCCTTGGCTACGGCGGCGTGATCACCGGGTTTCATCACATGGTTGAAACCGAGTTAAAAAACCTTTTGGGTATTCCCGAAGAGGTGTTTGTTAGCTGCACCGTGACCCTAGGCAAACCAAAGGGGAAACATGGTCCGGTAAGGCGCCGCCCCATGAACGAACTGGTTTACGGGGATACTTGGAACGAATCACCCGAGTGGGCTGTTGATCCCGCGGGCACCCGGCATACCAGTGCTGGTCCTCCTAGAAAACCCCGTTGAAAAATCGTCAGTGATTATTGGGTTAAGATTTGGCACAGATGGGGTGATCGTGAGACGAGGGGAATGACATTTGGCAGATAAATCTGCTGAAATGCTGCCCCATCCCGATGTTGATCGAGTGCCTGCTGCGAAGCCCAACGTTCAATTAACATGAATAACGCGGGATCCGTATTCGAATGATAAACCTCAAAGCGTTCGCAGCCGGGTTCCTGCAACGAGTCGGTGGCTAGCTTGGCAAGTTTTTCAGCCACAGTTGATATATCTGTTGGCGAGTTCACCGTCAGCACAACATTGTTGTAGATGGTGTTGCTGGCCGACGGGTGTGGGTTCGTCATGCGGCTGATTCCTTCAAAAATGCTGTGACAATTTCGATATATTCTTCGAATTGATCGTGATGTAGCCAGTGTCCGGCGTTGTCGAGCTCTTTTAGTCGCCCGTGACGGAAAAACTGCATGCTGTCATCCTGACCCGTTCGATGTTCGAATCCTTGTTTTGCGTTTAATAACAATGTTGGACAAGTAATCTGTTGCCAAAGCTGATTGATATCTGCCTTGTTCATGCCAAATGGAGTTCTAGAGTGCGTATAGTTATCAAACTTCCAGGTATAGGTACCGTCTTCATTCCGGTTGCTACCGTGGGCGGTCAGGTGGCGGGCTCGTTCTTCACTCAGGTGGGGATTTGACTTCTGCATGCGCTGCAAAGCGTCACTTTGGGACGCATACTTTCGTGGCACTCTGCCCGCAAGGATTCGGGTACCATCAATCCACTCTCTGATTCTTTTCTGTGGATGTTCAGCTTCTCTTTGGTACCAAAATGTACCAACCCCTTCGATGGAGGTGAGTGATTTAACTTTTTCCGGATAGATGCCAGCGTAAAGGCAGGCGATCGTGCCACCCATCGAATGTGCAATGATATGCACATTCTCAAGATTCTCCTGTTCGATCAACTGTGCGATGTCGTAAACGTAATCAAGGTTGTTATAGGGGCTTCCGGTATTCCATTCAGAATCACCATGACCCCGTAGATCAGGTACCACCACGTGGTAGTGCTGGCATAGAATTTCGCTGGTCCAGTCCCAATTGTGGCAGTTGTCCTGTGAACCGTGAATTAGCAGCACGTGTTCTGCATCGCTATTCCCCCAGTCCAGATAGTGTAACTTGAGGCGATGTGAGAAATAGGTATGAGATGTGGGGCGGGCTTTGTAATTCGGCAAGATCTTTCCCTGTTAATAAGAGGTCGCTTTGGGCTTTAATGCTGTCACAGGCGGGTGAATATTTCCATTTTCCTAGGATCTAATCACTAATCGATAGCGACGACGATTGAGAGACTCAAAATGATAAAAGGGCAGTGTCTATGTGGCGGTATCCAATATCAATACGACGCAGAAATTACCGAGTTGGCGATATGTCACTGCAATCAATGTAAAAGAGCTCAGGGCACGCCGTTTGTGACAAATGCGCCTATTCTGCGCAAACATTTTACCATCCTCACCGGAACGCCCCTGCAGAAGGCGTTTATGGCTAGCAAGAATAAGCGTCGCGTGTTTTGTTCAAACTGCGGTTCTCCGCTGTTCAGTCAGCGCATTGATCGTCCAGACGAGATAAGACTGCGCGTAGGCACGGTGACTGAAGGCAGGATCCCCAAACCCGATTATCACATTCATCATGATTCAAAGGCCGCGTGGTTTGATCTGGACGGCGCCGAGACATGTTATACATCAGGAAAACCAGGCTAGCACCAAAAATGACGATAGCAACAGATGAAGATACCGTTCGACGAGTCACGGCACGTTGGCTCGAAGACATAGTTATTGGACTTAACCTGTGCCCGTTTGCCCGCCCAGAATGGGAGGCTGGCCGGGTACGGGTCTTTGTCAGTGATGCTAAAACAGAACCGGCGTTGGCTGAAGCGTTAGTAAAGGAAATGAGCCATCTTCTAAACCACGACAAGGTTGAGACAACGTTACTTGTGCATCCCGGGGTATTAACCGAATTTGAGGAATATAATCAGTTCCTCGATCAGGTGGATTATGTGGTGTCCGAACTCGATCTGGAAGGTGTACTCCAGGTGGCCACGTTTCACCCTGACTATCAGTTTTTCGGCACTGAACCAGATGCCCTGGATAACTTCACGAACCGGTCGCCATATCCGATGTTGCACCTGTTAAGAGAGGATAGTCTGGAGGCTGCAATTGAACGTCATCCAGACCCACAGGGTATTCCGGAAAAAAATATCAGCCGGCTTAACGACATAGGTTTGGATAGCGTGCAAGCGCTACTTTCTGCATGTGGTTCGCAAGACGCAGTGACGGGAAAACCCGAATGAAGATTGAAAATAGTGGTTTGCTGGTCGTCGTTTTATTGGCTTAATGCCGAGACGGTTTGTGTCAGGACACTCACGCAATCGTCGCTTACCTTTAAGCTGAGTAAATCATCTGCTCTGGTTTTGCCGTTATTTATCGAGGCGATGGGAATCTCAAGGGTGCTTGCGCGTTTGCAAAATCGATAGCCGGAAAAAACCATCATAGATGAGCCGACAACCAACAGGCCATCGATATCCTCCATGGCGCTGTAGATTGATTCCACGGTTTCTCGCGGTACTGTGCCGCCAAAGAAAACAACATTGGGTTTTAGCATGCCGTTACAGGTTTCGCATGCCGGGATGATCAAGCTACTCGTGATTTCTGTCTCGACATTGTGATCCAATGAGGCGTCTCCATCGGGTTGTAAGGTTTCATAGCCGGCAGACAGGTTGCTATTTAAATCAGTGAATCTGCGCTGAAGCCTTTCTCGGGCGCTTAATGTACCGCACTGCGTACAAACAACTTCAGAGAGGCGCCCATGTAGATCAACGACATTTTTATGGCCTGCCGCCTGGTGCAGGCCATCAACGTTTTGTGTGACAAGTTGCTGGATATAGCCGAGTGCTTCGAGCGACTTCAGGCTATGGTGAGCGTTATTCGGTGTCGCACCACGAATCGACGGCCAACCACTGTAACTTCGCGCCCAATATCTTTTCCGAACGGACTCTTTTTCCATGAATTCCTTGTGTTGAATAGGCGTGCTCCTTTGCCAGGCACCTTCTTCGTCGCGATAGGTTGGAATACCCGAGGGTTGGCTGCAGCCTGCGCCAGTGATGACGAGCAAGCGAGGGTGTTGCTGAATAAAATTCAGCAGTTCATCGATAATTGACATGGTTTATTGTTCCTCAGTTGCAAGCGGCTCGATGGTTTCGTGTTTGCTTGCGTCGAGTTTCCAAAGTGTTGAAGTCAGCGAAACATAGGTCACAACGGAGAGCATAGCGAAGGAAGATATAATCAGAGCCGTCGCGGGCCCGTACCATTCGACGAGATAGCCGCTTAACAATGCGCCAACTGGACCGGAACCCATTAACGAAAAGGCATAGAAGGCCATCATTCTTGCGCGCTGATCAGGGGGTGCCAATTCCTGCATCACGGTACGGGACATTGTCATCGCCAGTCCGCCGCAGACTCCCCAGAGAAAAATACAGACCGCTAAACTGGTTAGGCCCAGTTCAAGGCCGCCACCAGCAAGAATGATTGCGCCGATTCCCTGAGCACAAAGCAGTGCTCTACCTTGGCGATGAACGTTGCCTATTCGCAGCAGCAATAAAATGGTGAGTATGAAACCAAATGAGTTGAGCGCATTGATCAGAGATAATTCCCGTGCCGAGCCACCGTAGGTTTCGCGAATTAACAGGGGTACCGTCACGATGTATGAACCCATAAAAAACACACCCATGGCACAGTTTTGAATGACAATGCCGGTGAGGTAAGTTGATGCCCTCACTGTCCGATAACCTGTCTGGACAGAGCGAAAAATATGTTGCGCCATGTTATTGCTAACATTGGGTGAAGGTATGTGTTCCACCTCCATGCGGAAATAAAAGAAGGTGCCGGCCATCAGTACAGATGCTTGAATCAGCAGAATGCGTATCGGGCCCACCTCGTCAGCAAACGAAGCAACCAGAAACCCCGTCATCTGAAGACCAAACTGAATCATGCTTGCTTGGACAACACGGCGTTGAATGTTTCCCCCGGCGAGGTTCGCGATTAGCCCGTCCCTCGCTGGTGTGACAAGTGCTTGGGCACAACCCATCACCACAGCAAATATAATTACCGTGGTATAGCTCATACCACCTAACCAAGTCACCACCGTGAGAAATAGCGGCGCAGTGGCTGCCACAAGGTGGCCAATGATGGCGAGACGTTTGCCACCGAAGTGATCTGCCAGACTGCCGCCTAGCAACATCAGTAGCGTGGCAGGTAGCAGAAATGCCATTTGTGCCAGACCGACCTTTTCTGCGGACTCCTGCAGCACCATGGTCACCAGCCAGGCGAAAATGACCGACTGGAGTCCATAGGCAAAAAACCAAGTGCCCGTGCCCATGAAATAGTAATGTAATGGTTTCATCGGCAGGAACGCGCTGCGCAATGTACAGTAGGGTCAAGCATATCCAGAGTGAACCAACAAAAAGAAGAGGACGAGTATATTACATTGGCAGAATGATAGTCGTGATCCAAGGACGATTTTCAGTATGATATTGTCACCACTCGCGTTGTGGCATACATTGGCACTAACAAGTGATTATTAAATGAGGAATCAGAGATGAAATCACCGATATGTGATCAGCTGGGTATTGAGTTTCCACTCGTCGCCTTTACCCATTGTCGAGATGTTGTTTGCGAAGTGTCAAAGGCCGGAGGTATGGGTGTGCTAGGTGCCGCAGGGTACAGTCCTGAGCAGCTGGAAATTGAATTGAAGTGGATTGATGAGCATATTGACGGCATGCCCTATGGCGTTGATCTTATTGTGCCGACCAGTATGGCAAATAAAGATGAATCCGCATCAGCTGAAGAAATCGAAGACCTCGTGCCGGATGAACACAAACAGTTCGCATCAAGCATTCTGGCTCGTCACCAGATAGACACCGGAGACTTATACCAAGAACACAGAAGTACAGTCGGGCGCGGATTTTTGGGCGAAACCGGTGCGGCAAGTATTTTGGATGTGGCTTTTGCCCACCCTATCAAACTGATAGCGAACGCTCTGGGTGTTCCGCCGCGTTATATGCTGGAACTCGGTAAGCAGCACAACGTGCCTGTCGCGGCTCTGGTAGGTGCGAAGTCTCATGCCGTAAAACAGGCAGAAGCAGGGGTCGATATACTGGTCGTCGCAGGCACCGAAGCGGGAGGCCACTGCGGTGAAGTATCAACAATGGTGCTGGTGCCAGAGGTATGTGATGCGGTGAAGCATATCGAGGGTGTCTCAGTGCTTGCGGCCGGTGGTATTGTCACCGGGCGGCAAATGGCAGCATCGATGGCGATGGGCGCTCATGGTGTATGGACGGGATCAGTCTGGCTAACGACAAAGGAAGCTGAAACCTCGCCGGTCATTATTGATAAATTGCTATCCGCATCTTCCAATCAAACGGTCCGATCGAAAAGCCGGACCGGTAAGTATTCGCGCCAGATTCGTTCGCCCTGGACCGACGCCTGGGAATCCGGTGAGGCACCGGAGCCATTACCGATGCCTTTGCAGTCGCAAATCAGTGAACCCGCGCTGGGGAAGGTGACTAAACTGGCTGAAGGAGGACATGCTGGGGCTAAACAACTCGCTACTTTCTGGGTTGGTCAGGGTGTCGGGTTGATGAATCAATCTTTGTCATCGAAACAGGTAGTTTACGACTTCATGGAAGACTTTCTCGCAGCAAACGAACGCTTAAAGGGGTTCGTGGACGAATAGTCGTATGGTGCTCATCGGTTTCACCACCGGTATCTGATCGTGCTAGCAAACACCGGTGATTACGCCTTACGATGGCAGTCGCTTACTTAACGGCCAGTAATTCGATGTCAAAGATGAGTGTGGCGTTGGGTGGAATAGGACCCACACCCCGTTCGCCATAAGCGAGCTCGGAAGGGATATACAGCTTCCATTTGTCTCCCTCTTGCATCAGTTGCAGGGCTTCGGTCCAGCCCGCAATAACGCCGGTCACAGGAAATGTAAGTGGTTGTCCCCGGGTGACAGAACTGTCAAATTCTGTGCCGTCCATGAACCTGCCTGTGTAGTGTGTTTCGACGGTATCACTCAGGGTTGGCGTTGCGCCGGATCCACTGGCAATAACCTCATACTGCAAACCTGATGCGGTCACAGTCACACCTTCCTTTTTTGCATTTTCTGCGAGAAATGCTTCGCCTTCCAGTTTATTGTCGTCCATCGTTGTTTTAGCCTCATTGGTTTTTGTGTTGATTGTTTGACTTGGACCTGTGCTGCCACTATCGCAGGAAATGATCAGTGCCATCAGTGGTACAAGCAGTAAATTGCGTGATAGGTACATATGTTAGCTCTTGTTTGTTAGGCGATTACGCTGTTTTCTGCGGATCGGTCATCGGCAGGCTTTCGTCCGCAGACCACTCCATTAAACTGGCATCATAAACTGATACGTTTTTGTGCCCCAATCGCAGAAGCGTGAATGCACCCACGGTTGCCGCGATAGCGCCGCCGCAATAAGTGATGATTTTGGGGTTGCTTAGTGTATCTGAAAACTGTTCGCGTGCTGTATCGAGGTCAACAAAATTAGCGGTCTCGCTTGTGATCAGTGATCTGAACGGCACATTGACCGCACCATCAATATGACCACTACGGGGACCATAGCCTGGTTCGGAGCCATCGAAGCTACCTTGTGTCAAATTGTCGATCAGGCAGACATCATTATTGGAAAGGGTCTCGAGAACATCTGCCTGATTTGCAGTGCCGACAGAATAATCACTGTTGACTGAAAAGCTGCCCGGAGAAACGGTAGTCTCTTCAGCGCTCATGGGTTTTTTTTCGGCTGCCCATTTCTCAACGCCACCTTCGAGAATTGAGCAATGAACGCCAAAATGAAACAGAGTCCACCAAGCACGTGTGCACCACATCGTGCCTGAGTCGATTTCAGGACGCGGGGTGCGCGCGACGATAATGACATGGCTGTGGTTGCTGATACCATACTCGGACATGGTAGCTTCAAAGGCAGCTTTGCTGGGCGACATCCAAGGTAGTTGAGCCTCCTGGTCGCTAAGAACGCCTTTCCCCGCTGCGACGTCAAAGAACTGGGAACCCGGAATGTGGGCCTCGTCAAAAACCGCTGTCTGCGCGCGATTAATAAGCTTCGATGTCAGCATGCCAGTGACGTCGAGGACCCGAACATTGGGATCATTTAAGTTGTCTGCAAGCCAATCCGTCGATACGACGAACTCGGTACTGGTAGTATCTGGGTTCATTATGTTTCTCCTTATCCCCTGAAGCGATGCTCTTGTTTTCGACGCATCATGACAATCTGATTCTAACAACTTTCATGACTTCGAATTCCATACCTGCGACGACCTCTGTTACTGGATAGTAGGTGACGTTGACATAGGCGTTTTTTAGGGCGCGATATTTTTGCTTCCGGCGATATTTAAACGGCACGTCATACCCGTCAATCATGATTGAGTTCAAAAACCACCCGTCGTCGGTTCGTTGTTTGTGCGATACGACCTTGACACCGTCGAGGTGATTGAGTTTTTCTCTTTTCTGCAGTAATTTTTCTGTGTCTGATTTCAAAATTGAGTCAGCTAGACTTTGTATTCATTGAGGTTATGTGTCCGACATTATTCGGGTTTCGGTTGCAGCGTTTCCTTTACACCAAATATCACAAGGCATATGCCAACCAAACCGAACGCCGATGATACAGGAAAGGCAGCCGCCAACATAAAGCTACTCGCGATATAACCGGTAATCAGCGGGCCTGTAAATGAACCGGCGTCACTCATCAATCTCCAAACGCCAAGGAATTCTCCTCGGATTGAAGAAGGCGCGAAGTCAGCACCCATCGTCATATTAATACCGCTGCCTAATCCGTTGCCAAACCCGGCCAGCATTGCACAACCAAGTAGCGTGATGAAGCTGTTGCTGAAAGGTATTAAAAATATCGCAAGTGATAAAAAAGCCAGGCAGCACACGAGGGTCGTCCTTCTGCCTTTATTGTCCATAAGGTAACCTGCAAGAGGAAACATCACCATGTCTACCGCAGCAGCACAACCAACAATATAACCGATTTCATTGGTGTTAAGACCGATGGATTCACCCCAGAGTGGGATCAGTAATTGTCTGCTTGCGCGTAAGAGGGTGCAACAGGAAACAGCAATGCCTGCTGTCAAGAAGGTGTGTTGATGATTGCTGAGAATGTGCGGAACAATGCGCAGTAGATTTGGGGATTCGGGGTTATCAACCTTGACATTTTTCCGAACAAAAACGAGTGTCAGAGTCAGCGCGATGCAAGCAAATGCAGCAATACATAAAAACGCAACTTCGAAACTAAAAGTGGTCGCGATAACGCCGGTAGAAACCGGTCCTGCAAGCCCGCCAAAACGCTGTAGGCCTGCCATGGTTGAAACAGCTTTTCCTCGTTGCACCACTGCAATTGTCTCGCTGATAAAGGTCAGGCGAGCCAGCAGCCAGATCGCCATCGCGGCGCCAAAGAAAAAAGCGATGAACGATAATAAGAGTGCCGATTGAGTAAACGAGGCTGCAAATGCCGTTGCGATCATCATGCCAATGCCGACCAACATCGTGAACTTGTCACCTAACTTTGAAGCAGCGTAACCGGCAGGTACGTCAATGACCATATTGCCAAGGCCTCGAATCGCGAAAATCACTGCGGCAACACCAGGATGAGCGCCGAGCTCCAGGGCAAACAATGGAATCAACAACATCACACTGCTTTGGCACGCAGACATGATAAAAGTTGGGGCAAATACCGGTAGTGCCAGTGAGCGATACAAGGCGAGCGTGCCAGGGATTTCAGGTGGCGAAGCTGACTCGTCTGATGATGTTGGGGGTTGCATTATAGGTTGGGCGGTCCTTCCGTGAATCTTTCTTGGCATAACTCGATTAGGGTGGGCGTAGCAGTGTTACGTGCGTTGATCAGTGCCTGTTTCAGCGATTCTAAATCGTTGGGGCAGGCGACATTGCAGCCCATCGCTTTGCCAATTGTCATGAAGTCGGGTGTGTGAATGTCCACACCGATCGGCGTGATATCTCCGTTCTCCATAAAACGCTTTATCTCGCCATATCCGTTGTTATTCCAGAGCAAAAAGATGACCCCAGTTTTAATTTCTGCGGCACAGGCTAATTCGCCAAGCGTAAATTGCGCGGCGCCGTCACCGATTAGACCGATAACGGGCACATCGGTATTACCAAGGCTTGCCCCAATCGCCGCGGGAATAGCATAACCCAGGGTGCCGTAGCCGCTGGCGGAATGAAAATATCTTCGAGGTTGTTCAGTTTCATAATTTAACCAGGCGTAGTAAGTCGCTTGAGTCGAGTCTCCGGCAATAATTACCTCAGGAAGTGCCTCGCGTATCGTCGCGAACACGGCTTGGTAGTTTGCGTCCTGATTCGACGTGAGTGCCGATCGAAGCGCTTTGGCGCGGGTAATTCCTCTACCATCGTGGGGTGCCTCAGACTGGTTAAGTGCAACGGTCAGTGCAGACAAAGCCAGCGCAGCATCGCTGTTAATCGGCAAATCCGGTCTAATGTTACGGGTGAGTTGACGGGGGTCTATGTCAACGCGTATCAACTTGCCGCCGACCTTCAAAGCCCCATGATAAAAGAAGTCATAATCTGTTTCGCTGAACTCGGTGCCGACCGCGAGCACCACATCTGCATTCGAGAACTCGTCGCGAATAGCATCCTGAGAACCGGAGCCACCGACGGCGAGTGGATGACTGTAGGGAATCACGCCCTTGGCATTGACGGTATTGACGACCGGCGCATTCATCTGTTCAGCCAAAGCAATGAGCGCTTTTGTCGCGTTTTTTGCCCCTCCGCCAATCGCAATCAGAGGGCGTGATGCCTGCCTGAGTATGCGCGCAGCGGCATTGATTGACGCTGGATCAGGCGCGGGAGGTCCTGCAAGCGGGTAGGGTGCTAAATCCAGATGATCAGCATTGGAGGTAATGATATCAAGGGGTATTTCTATGTGTACCGGTCCAGGTCTTTCGCTTGAGAAAACGGTAAAGGCTCTCGCCAGAATTTGCGGTAATTCGTTGGCGCGCAGCAGCGTATGGCTCCAGATCGATACACCGGCGATTGTTTGTTGTTGATTGGGTAATTCATGAAGACGCCCCTCACCTAGTGAGAGTTGATGGGTATCGTTTACCGATGAAATGACAAGCATTGGAATGGAGTCTGCCAGTGCCTGGGCCATCGCGGTTGCAATATTTGTCATCCCTGGGCCAGTAATGATGAGGCACACGCCTGGTTTGCCCGTGACTCGCGCATACCCGTCTGCCATAAAACCAGCACCCTGTTCATGACGAGGTGTCACGTGACGAATGTTGGTCTCGGGGAGTCCCCGATACAACTCAATCGTATGGACACCAGGAATCCCGAAAACTGTATCTACTGCATAGTTTTCCAGCAGTTTTACAAGCATTTCTCCACAGGTTGGCATTGGGGACCCTTCTTCAGCGAAATATTCAGGCGATTATTGTTGGATATGATTTGAAATTTGTTATTGCCGCTAACCAGCGCTTTTGCCGTTGGTGCGCTTCAGGCGATATTTGTCTGAAGCGCAAAGAGATAACTGCGCAGCGAAGCTACTGCATAAGTTCAAGATACTTGGTTGCCTTGCCTTCTAACTTATCTGTGTTGTTAGCGAAGAGAGGTAAAATGATCTGTTCAGCTCCGAGTTCTTCAAAGCGTTTTAAACTTTCTTGGTTGATGTGTTGCCGGTCAGGCGTAACAGAGATTGAAATGTCAGAGATGGTGCGCCCTTGTTCTTCCAGCAGGGGTTGCAGTATATCAATCCCCTGAGCCAGAGATTCGGGGGTGACGTTAAAGGTAAACCAACCCTGGCCAAGGGTTGCGACTCTTTTTAGTGCGGCGCGACTCTCACCGCCAAATATCAGTGGCGGGTGCGGGCGCTGAACAGGCTTGGGGTTTTGATATGCGGCTTCGAAAGAGAAATACTTGCCTTGAAAGCTGGAGAGTTCGTCACACCAGAGGGTTTTCATGACACCGATACACTCTTCAGTGCGTCCGGCACGATCGGTCCAAGGGACACCCAGCGCGTTGAATTCCTCTTTTAACCATCCGATACCGATACCGAAATCTACCCGCCCACCGGAAAGATAGTCCAGATCAGCGACCTGTTTTGCAGTATAGACAGGGTTACGCTGAGGCACTAGGCAGATGCCGGTGCCAAGTCGTATCTTACTTGTGTTGGCGGCGACGTAGGTAAGTGCGGTCAAAGGGTCGAGCAGACTGCGTGGGTCTCCTTGTATTCTGCCATCTTCTGAGTAGGGGTATTTCGACTCGTACTCTGGAAAAAACAATACGTGCTCTGGCACCCAGAATGAGTCGTATCCAAGTTTCTCGACCATTGCAGCAGCGGCGGCAATATATTCAGGTGAGGTATGTTCATTGAATGCCATCTGGCAACCAAGTTTCAGCATAATCAGATCCTTGAACCTATTTATTGGTGAGTTGGGGTAGATTACACCTGAACCAAACCGACAAAAAGTGCTTCTGCAGGTTTTTTATTCCGGACTTTTTGACACATGAGTTAATTCTCGCTCTTACATTTCGGCTGGTTGTTGGACATGAAACAAGAGAAAGCGGATGACTATTTCTCGCGCATTAAATCAAGTTAAAAGCGATAGAGCCAAGGTTGTTAGGCTCGAGGAATTTTCTGGCTGCCTGCTGCGCATTCGATGGAAACCTGTCGCCAGGCCGCCCGCAACCTTCAAGGTTTGATTGAAGCGGACATCGATTAACTGTTCTTTTTCAAGCCAGAACTCGTTATTGTGGTCCGAGGACCCCGTATGGTTCAGGCTTGCAAGATATTGGTCATGTCATAGCAATTATTTGACGCAGTGGCAGAGCGGAATAGGTACCCCACGGTGACGAAGCGGCTTATCCGTTTCATGAAATGGGAATATCAGGCAGGAATATCCGGGTGATGGCGTGTCCACAAGTTGGTGAGGAAAAGCTTATGAAGGCTATTAAAATAGCGCTTGTTATATGTTCACTACTGGCTGGCTGCGGCGATCCTGGACAGCCGACGCCAATACCCGAGCCAGATGACGCGCGGCCCAACATCATTCTGATTGTGGCCGATGATCTCGGCTTTGGCGATCTAGGTGCTTTTGGCGGAGAAATTAGTACGCCTAATCTTGATGCGCTTGCGAACGAAGGCGTTCGATTAACCGCTTTTCACACCTTATCAACCTGCTCACCTACGCGCTCAATCCTCTTAACCGGCGTTGATAACCACCTTAACGGCATGGGGACAATGCTCGAGGATCGTCTGCCGCACCATGAAAATTTACCAGGTTATGCCGGTGTTCTGGGTGATAAGGTGGAGACAGTGGCGCGTTTGTTGCAAAAAGCGGGTTACAACACCCACATGAGCGGTAAATGGCATCTGGGTTATGAAAACCATCAGACGCCACATGCCCGCGGCTTCGAACAGACATTTGCGCTGTTGAACGGCGGTGGAAATCACTTTAATGACGACGGTAATAATTCACGTAGCCCAAAATCCAGTTACCGTCGTAACGGCGTGCCGACAGAGCGACCCGAAGGTTATTCCAGTGACGTGTTTACCAATCAGTTGTTAAACAACCTCGCTGCATCAGAAGCAACCAATAAACCCTTCTTTGCCTATCTTGCTTTCACTGCGCCCCATTGGCCTCTGCAGGCGCCACGCGAAACCATTAGCCAATATGTTGGCGTTTATGATGAGGGCTGGGATGCGATGCGAGAACATCGATATGCACGAATGAAATCGATGGGCTTGATTCCCGCGCATGCGCCGTTGCCCCCGCGCATTGCGGAAGTACCGGCGTGGGAATCATTGTCCGCGACCGAACGGCAAAATGAAGCGCGAAAAATGGCGATATACGCGGCGATGATCGATAACCTTGACGCGAATGTTGGTCGCCTTCTGCAATATTTGAAAGCTGCAGAGCAATATGACAATAGCATCATTATATTTATGTCTGACAATGGAGCAGATCCTTATGATCGCAGTCAAAGACCTGCTTATCGCTCTTTCTTTGCTGATCAAGCTTATGATAATAGTCTGGAGAACATGGGAGCCGGAAACTCGTACACCTTTGCGGGACTTGGCTGGGCGCAGGTAAGTTCGGTTCACCAAAGTCATTACAAATTTCTGCCATCCGAAGGCGGCACGCGGAGTCCAACGATCGTACGGATGCCCAATACAGGAAATGGTCAAAGGCAGCGTGGTGCAATCCTCGATGAATTTGCTTCGATACTCGACATCACGCCGACTTTTCTGGATGTCGCGGGGGCAGACGCTCAACCCAGTGACGACAACTTATACAACCCCAGTGGTAGAAGTATGCTGGCTTATTTAAATGGAGACGAAACAGAGGTTTACGGTGCTACCGAACCTGTTGCATTTGAACTGTTTGGTCATGCCTCTGTTTATATGGGCCACTGGAAAGCGATGCGAATACGCGCGCCATGGCAAGACGGCAGTTGGTCGTTGTATAACCTGCAGCAAGACCCTGGTGAGCAGGTTAACCTTGCACAGATGGAGCCTGAAATACTTGACTCGTTATTGCAGGCTTTCGCTGAATATAAAGTCAGTAACGGCGTCATTACTGAGCCCGAAGATGCAACTGCATACCCATCAAAGCCGAGTTATGTCGAATTAAAAAACACCCCTGAGACTGGCCGCTGAAGATTGCACCGGTACCCAAGGCGCGATCGTTTAAGCTGAGTAAACGAGAAAAGAAGTCACTATTAGAGCGGTTGTTCACATCGGTTTGATTCGCATAGCGCTAAACCTGCGATACCTATAATTGTGTGATAAGTTTCTTCTCAACTTTACTGACTATCGGTATGTCGACATATGAATGATATCGAATCGCACTACTGTGAAACCTCGCGCCACACGACGCATTATCTTGCCGCCGGCCCTGAAGCTGGGCCGCTGATTATTTTTATCCATGGCTGGCCTGAGCTATCCATCAGCTGGCGTCACCAGTTGCCATTTTTTGCCGCTATGGGGTTCAGAGCGATTGCGCCGGATATGCGTGGCTATGGTGATTCAAGCGTGTATGACAAACATAGCGATTATCAATTGTCACTGGCTGTCCAAGACATGGTGGAATTGTTGGCACATCTGAACAGAGCGTCTGCTGTTTGGGTCGGGCATGACTGGGGTAGTCCTGTGGCCTGGAGTATTGCCGCTCACCATCCCGATAAATGTCTGGCGGTAGCTAATCTCTGTGTACCTTATGCAGCGTTAGAGCAGGGTCTTGATTTTGTCATCGATAAGGTCGACCGAAATATCTACCCCGAGGCCGAGTATCCGGCCGGGCAGTGGGAATATATGCGCTTTTATCAGGAGAGTTTTTCCAGCGCGACTGCATCAATGGATGCCGATCCCTTTAATTTTATTCAGCTGATCTTTCGCAAAGGAAACCCTGCTTCCGTGGGGCAACCCTCGGCAACCGCAATGACAAGGAAAATGGGTGGCTGGTTTGGGGGCGAAAAGTCTGCGCCAGCGGTGCCTCGAGACGAAGATGTGATTACTGAAGAAGACCTTGCGCGCTATGCCGAGGCGTTAGGTCGTCATGGTTTTTTTGGTCCGAACTCGTGGTATATGAACCATGAGGCAAATGCCGAGTATTTCACCCATGCGAAAAATGACCATCGCCTTGAAATGCCTGCACTTTTTATTGGTGCAGACTATGACTCGACCTGCGAAACCAAAACCTCCAGGCTTACCGAGCCGATGCGACAGTGGTGTCAGAATCTTGAAGAAGTGTCTATTGCTTCAGGACACTGGATGGCTCAGGAAAAGCCCAGAGAGGTAAATCGAGCTTTGGTTCGCTGGATGGCACAAAAGGTGCCAGATGTATGGACCTAATAACAAATTAGCAGCGAAAAAAAAGTATCGTCACGGTAAGATACGCGTTCGTTTTTTGTCCGAAGAATAGACGTGGTATTCGACTCCCTTAGTCCTAGAAAAATCAGCTGGCACTGGTACGCGGCATTAATTTTATTCTTGAGCGCGAGCGTCGGGTTTACCTCAGGTGTTGGTTTAACCGGTCAACCTGACATTGTTGATGCGCCCTTTGTTGTGAAGGCCTATTACAGTATGGGGCTGTTTGTCGTCGGTGGTTTGGATATTGGCACGCCGGTTGGCGGTCCGCTATACGGACGAATATTGCTGTGGATAGCATTTTTCGGGTCCCCATTACTCGCTGCATCGGCGGTCATTGAGGCTGTTTTGCGTGTGATGTCTCCTCAGCGCTGGCGACTGCGCCGGTTGCGCAACCACATCGTGATTGTTGGATCAGGCGATATGACGCTGAGTTACCTCAGGGTGCTTAGGAGTCAGGAGGGCGATGTTCGTGTGGTGGTTGTTGATCAGAATATTGACCGTGTGCGGGAGCTTGAGCTCACAGAAACATTTGACGTCACGGTTGTTGTCGGCGATATCACGCAGGAGTTTTTGATTAAGTCGCTACGACTTAAACGCTCACAGCGGGTGATGTTGTTGGGTGAAGACAACTTTCTTGCATTTGAAGCGGCAAGCAAAATACTCAAACTTCATCCGCATCTCGAGTCTCGAATCATATTACATTGCAGTAATCTGAGGTTCCTACGTGCTATGCAAGATACGCGCATCGCGAATCAGTGCATCAGTTTTAACTCTTACAATTTAGCGGCGAAAGGTTTGGTGCGTGAAGTTCTGCTACACCACTTCCACCGAACCGAAGAAAAGGACGTTGTTATACTCGCTGGTTTCGGACGCTTTGGACAAACAATATTGGAAGAGTTACAGCTGAATGCACACAAAGAAATTGCCAGTGTGGGTATCATGGACGTGGATGCAGACCGCCGAATCCAGATCGTCGATGAGCAAGAGCGGTTCACTAGTGATTACAGTAGGGAAGTATTTGAAGGTAACATTGCGCATCCCGAAGTCTGGAGAAATATCACCAGGCGATATGACTTGTCGCTCGGCGAGCCAGTCATTATTCTTGGCACTGGCGATTCGGCTAATAATTTGAGAACCGCATTGTGGATCAGAAAGAAATTTCCTCGTGCGTTATTATTTGTGCGAACGAATCTAGTGTCGCAGTTCGCGCGGGAAGTATGTGAAGAACATCATATTCAAAGTATTAGTATTACCCAGCTGGTAGAAGACAATATTCCCGTTGAATGGTTAAACTAATACATTTTTTATCAACCATTACGCTACTTTTGAGTTTACGAGTTCGAGAGTAGAGGCTTGATTGTTGCTGTAGGAGTAAATAGATATGCAAATAGCTGAAATTGATTTGGGCAAGTACTCAAACCGATTCTCTTCGTACACAGAACTTCGTCTGCACGAGAATCGTTCACAAAGTATTGTGTTGCTAAATGGTGATGTGGTCTCTAATGCTAGAGATACAACAGGTGGGGTATCAGCACGCGTTTTTAATGGTGGTACTTGGGGATTTAGTTCCAATCCGGATATGTCGAATGACGCCATTGATGGCACGATATCTGCCGCCACGCGTAACGCCGATTTTTTGGCCAGACGGTGCGGTAATGAAGACGCAGCCCTGCCTCTTTCTAATGCCAGCGCGGATAGTGACTTTTCTACGAAGAAAACGCTGAAAACCCAAGAAGAGAAGATCGCCTTTCTGACTGAGATAGATAACTATATCGTCTCGTCATTTCCAGATGTTGTCTCTCGCCAGGTACTGCTGAGCTGCCTTGACATGGAAAAGAAGCTACAAACCTCCGAAGGATCAAATGGCCACAATGTCACAACCCGGTCGCTCATCGCAGTCAAGTTAACCACCGAAAATGAGGACAAGGAGCCGGTTGAACTGTCAGAAGCGATTGGCGCCAGAGGGCAATACGAGGATGTGTTCGAATCGATGGACACAATCATCCCCGCACTAGACAAGCTCTACGCCCAATTGCTGGACAAAAAAGAAGCAGTTCAACCTATTTCAGGTTATCACGATGTGATATTGGCATCCGACCTCGCGGGGATACTTGCCCACGAGGCGATTGGTCATACCACTGAAGCGGACATCGTCCGGGCAGGGTCAGTCGCGGCGGACTATCTGAATAAGAAGGTCGCAAGTGATTTGATTACATTGGTAGATTTTGCCAATACCTATGAAGGTGAGACGTTACCGGTACCGATCTATCTGGATGATGAAGGCGTTGAGAGTCTGGATGCTGTCATCATCGAGGATGGTGTGCTCAAGTCTTACATGCACAACAAGGATAGCGCCCAGCATTTTGGCATGCCGCTAACGGGTAATGCGCGCGCGTTTAGTTACACCGATGAACCATTAGTGAGAATGCGAAACACAGCGATACTGTCCGGTAGTTCAAGTCTTGACGAGATGATCGCTTCGATCGATGAAGGGTACCTGCTGATGCGTCCGACTAATGGGCAGGCAGATAGCACCAGTGAATTTATGTTTGGTGTGCAGATGGGTTACGAGATCAAAAATGGGAAACTGGGTAAGGCCATATCTGATACCACTATTTCTGGTGTGGCGTTCGACATGCTAAACAACGTGTCCATGGTGTCAGACGAAATGGTCTGGTCTTGTGCAGGTATGTGCGGCAAGAAACAACCGATGCCTGTTGGTATGGGTGGTCCTGCGGTGAAAACCAAAGTTTACATTGGGGGACAATAGATACTCATGTCCATTAATAATACTGAAAAAGCACTGGCTGAAAAATCTCTGGTCGCGCTGGAGCAGTCCGGATTCGACCGCGCGGCGTGTCGGGTCAGTGCTGACGAGCTTCATGAATTGCAGGCTGAAAACGCTGAGATAAATCTGTTCCGTACTAATTTCGAAACGGACATTAGTCTGGTTGGCATCAAGGATGAAAGAAAAGCGTCGATGTCGATTAACCGGGTTGATGACGCTACGGTCAATGATGCCGTCGCTGATTTGACGGCAATGGCGGCAGGGTCAAGCCCTGATAGTGCTCATGACATCGCACCCCAACAGTCTCATGAAATTTTTTCTGGCGGCATCGAAGAACCGGACTATGATTTGATGTACGACCGAGTCTCGGAAATGCAAACCTATGCGGCGGAAAAGTATCCGTTATTAAACCTGCGATCAACAGGTATTACCTTCTACAAACGAAGAAGCTGTTATGTAAATACTAATGATGTTTGCTTTCAGACCAACCGCGGACTTTACCAGGTGAGTATATCTTTCAGTTCGAAAGACGGCACTGATACTTCATCAATGATGTACACGGGGTATAGCGGTTACGACCTTGATACGCCGATCTTTGAGGCAACCAATGTTGATATGTTGTTACAACAATCGACGGAGCAGGTGAGAACGGAACATATCCCCGGAAAATTTCAGGGTGAAATGATCATCTCGCCGGATTGCCTAACGGATTTTCTGGGGTTCTTGCTCGGTCGAATCGGGGATGGCTCAATCATCGCAGGCACCTCTGTGTTCAAGGATAAGCTTAATGAGTTGGTCGCAAACCCAATGCTTAGTATTGAATCTCGTCCAGTTGATGATGCGCTCACCGGTGGTTATTGGGTGACGGGTGACGGCCATCAGGCCATGAATTCGACCATTGTTGATAAAGGTATATTGAAGACCTTCTTGCTGAGTCAGTATGGTGCCAACAAAACCGGTCTTGATCGAGCGGTCAATGCGGGAGGTAGTTACTGTGTCGCGGGTGGGGATACGCCTTACGAAGACCTTGTGGGTTCGGTGAAAGAAGGGATATTAATTACCCGCTTTTCCGGCGGTAGACCCAATGATCGCGGAGACTTTTCAGGCATCGCCAAGAACAGTTATTACATAAAAGACGGCAAGTTAGCATACCCGATCCAGGAAACGACGGTGAGCGGAAACATGGTTGATTTACTGCAGAATATCACTGGCATTTCGGTTGAGCGTCTCAATTTTGGCAGCAGCATACTGCCTTGGGTTAAGGTCTCGGGTATTACAGCGTCTTAGGGTTAATGCACTGAAAGCGACGGTTGGTAATTCGTTGGGTAAATAAGTAAATCAATCACGTAGCGCTAATGCGAGGCAGATACCATGCGAGAGAAACACCTCGTGCGAGGAAGTAAATCATCAGTGATAACCACAACCCGTGATTTCCCAATAGCGGGTCCAAAGTAAAGAAGGAGAGCAAATAAACCAGTAGCGAGAAAAGCATTGCATTGCGCATCTCATTTGTTCGTGTTGCGCCGATGAATATGCCGTCTAGGATATAACACCAGACAGCAGCCACTGGCGCAATATATACCCACACCAGATATTCCTCACTTGCACTGATAATAGCCGGAACGTTGGTTAGTATCGTCACCACAATACCTCCGATAGTAAAAAACAGCAGAGACAGCGCACATGCGGTAACGACGCCCAATTCAAAAATGTGTCTGATGGTTTTTTGCAGGGTTTGCTTACTTCGTGCGCCCATCGCATGCCCAACCAGACTTTCACCCGCGAGCGCAAATCCGTCGAGGAAAAATGCCGAGAAGGTGACAAATTGCATGAGTATCGCGTTAGTTGCCAAAAGTACATCGCCATTTTTTGCTCCCTGATTGGTGAACATTGCAAAAGCGAAGATAAGGCACAGCGTTCTGATCATCAGGTCACGATTAACCGCGAACATATGTCGCAGGGCACTGAGGTCCAGCAGTTTCTGAATTGAGACACGGGGCAGGTTGGGCTGCCGGGAAAGGATGCGAGTCAAAATGGTCATGCCCAGCATAAATGCAATGAATTCCGCGATGAGGGTTGCATAGGCGACGCCGGCAACACCCCATTCGAAGCCAACCACAAACAGAAAATCCAAAATGATATTCGTACCGTTCAGCACAATTTGAATCAACAGGATCTGAGTGGCGTGCTGAGTACCAAGCAAATAACCCATGATCGCAAGAGACGCTAGATTAAGTGGTGCACTCCAAATTCTAATCTGGAAGTAGGTCATCGCAGCAGATTCAACTTCACGGCTGCCATCTATAAGCGTCAATGCAAACTCGAGTATAGGATATTGAAATACGATCAATGTAATACCAATGACGGCTGCCAGCACGGCGGCGCGAAGAAAAGTGATTTTTGCGAGGTACATATCGCCAGCGCCAACGGCCTGCGCGACGAGTCCCGTTGTGCCCATACGCAGAAAACCGAAACCCCAATAGAGAAAGCTAAAAATCACGCCGCCCACAGCAATAGCGCCGATTAGCGCAGCGTCACCGAGATTACCGATCACAGCGGTATCAACCAGACCGAGTAGTGGGGTTGATATATTAGAGAGAATGATGGGCCAGGCGATGCTAACGACCTGCCATTTTTCGTTCGATACTATTGATCTGATATGTGTAGAACTCCCTTACTAATGTAAGTAAACTTTCACATGCAAGATGAGTCCGGTCCCTAAAATCTTTGCTATAGGAGAGAAGCATGCAAGAAGCAGAACAGGTTAAATTCGTCTTACGTTTGCCTGAAAAAACGCATAAAAAATTGAAGCGTCGTGCCAGTGCTAACAATACTTCAATGAACAAAGAGATAACAAATATTCTCAACGATACATTCAGTAACGCAACAACGGACAAAAAGCTGACTGAACTTATCCAACGGCTGGAAAAGAAAAAAGTCATTTAGTCAAAGCTTACGTCTTGTCAAAAGGGAATTGACTGGTGATTTAACACTTTGCCGCGGCCATGGACTTTGACCTTTATGTCGTTACTTGCCTGATCGGACCCTGGCTCCGGGTCGGCGTAATCCCCTAGATACTGGCGCTATCACGCTATGCGCAACTTGAGCACATATTTTTAGTGCTGGTTCGTGCCTTTGTTACACTTCAGTTGTTCGGTTCAGTTCGTCGCCAGCCAAGTCATTTAGATTATTGATGATGCATTCTCTTTAGTCTTTACGCAGCGATCTGTTATTTGTTTCCGTGCCGGTTTTCTTTATTTAATCTGTCTTGCCCATCGTCAGCATCTAGAGCGTCGTCATCGCCCGATGAATTCGGGCCGCGGTGCTTATCCAGCAAAGCGTGCCAAAAATGGCTGCAATCAACCAGAAATACGCTGGCAAGAGACACATCAGGATAAATGTAATGATGGTTTCGAAACCCTCGGTCAAACCGCCGAGATAATAGATTGATTTTATTCCCCTTGCCTCGGTCGTTAAATTGTTTTTTGCCGCAAAGATTGAATATGCTAAAAACGAGGTGCCACTGCCAATGAAACTAAAGATCAAAAAAGCACCGTAGACGGCCTGTTCTGGTTGCGCGAGGATGAACCCAAAGACCACCGCTGAGTAAAAAATGAAATCGAGTACGATGTCGAGATAGCCGCCCACATCGGTAATACCCTGATCTCTTGCGATAGCGCCGTCTAGAGCATCACATACTCGGTTAAGGGTGCCCATGAGCAAGGCCGAGTAGTACATTTCGAACGCAAGTAGTGGCAGCGCCATCATGCCCAATGCGAAGCCGGTGATGGTGACTTGGTTTGCAGTGATGCCCATCGAAGATAGCGTCCTGCCAATGGCATTGAATGCAGGGTCAATGCGATGCCTTATGCTTGAGTCAATCATTTGCGGCCCTTGAATGAAGTTTGTTACGCCTAGGCAAACGCCTGGTTCCAAGAAAAAACTTTAAGTGTCGTGTATTAAATGCCAGGCGTGCTTATGGTGTAATATTGGGTATATTGAGAATAAGTGCAACACCACAGCGAGGCAGATTCCAACGCAATACGTTGTTTTACAGGTGTTATGTCACGTGCAAGCGAGCTTGCATTAATTACGCTGGAAATGGAGGTAAAACGTGCCGCTCTTTATCCTTTCAATTTTGCTGCAGATTGCGCTGGTGGTTCACATCGTTAGGACAGGACGTAACACAACCTGGATATGGATTGTGGTGATGCTGCCACTTGCAGGATCTGTCGCTTATTTTCTGCTGGAAGTTTTGCCTGACCTGATGAAAAGCGCCACCGGCAGGTCTGTGTCACGGAAGTTATCAAAATCGACTGACCCCGTTAAAGACTTGAAAGAAGCAATAAGCGACTACTCTGTGACAGATACAATTGAGCGTTCGATGAACCTTGCCGGTGAGTTCCTAAAAAAGGAAATGTACCCGGAAGCCCGTTCGCTCTATGAAAAATGTCTTCATGAGATGCAGGAGAATGATCCGGCATTGATGCATGGACTTGCCCAAGCGGAATTTGGCCTTGAAAAGTATGAAGCAGCCTGTGAGACGTTGGAAAGTTTGATTAAACTTAATCCGGAATTTAAGAATCCGGATGCACACCTGTTGTACGCGCAAGTGCAGGAGGCGCTTGGCAACGAAGATGCTGCGATGCATGAATTTGAGGTGCTTCATCGCTACTACCCAGGCCCCGAAGCTTCTTATCGATATGCGCTATTGTGTAAGAAACTTGGAAATGCCGAGCTGGCGGCAGAAATATTTACCGGCATCGTTGGAAACGCAAAAAATGCAAGTAAGCAATATAGTGCAATTCACCGACGTTGGTTGAGATTGGCTGAGTCTGAATTAAAGAACTGAGCAGACGATATCAACATCGGCTTTTTCCGTACGCCAATTGCTAAAAGCCGCTCTGATACACGGTGTACCGAACCAGTTGCCTGGTGTCAGGTACACGAGGCCTGTCTGGTTTATTTCGGTTAATTTTTGTTGGACATCTGATTTACTCTCGCTTGGTCTGAACACCACCACATTCAATTTACAGGGCGTCAAAAGTTCATAGCTGGAGGATTTGCTTATCCAATCGGCTAGTAAGCTTGCTTGTTCGCAATTACGGCTTACCAAATCACGATACCCCTGCCTGCCATAGGCTTTGAGGCTCATCCATATAGGCAGCGCCCTGAATCTCCGTGAGTTCTCAATTCCCCTGTCCATCAGTGACGGCAGTTCATCTGAAACAGCAAGGTAAGGCGCACTGACCGAACAAGTTCGTTGCAGAAGTGTTGGGTGTTTTGTCAAGAAGATGCCGCAATCATAAGGTACATTCAGCCATTTGTGGCCATCGCAGGTAATTGAGTCTGCGCCGTTAATTCCATTGGTTAGGGATTTGTATTTGGGCACTAATCTCGAAAAGAGCCCAAACGCCGCATCGACATGGAGCCAGGCGTTATGTGCCTTGCACAGCAGGGTCGTCTGGGTGAGATCATCAAAATCAGTCCCGGTCACGGTGCCTGCGCTGGCGATGACGATCTTACCCGGCGCTTGACTATGCGTCAGTAATTGCTCAAGTGCAGCGACGTCCATTTCTTCGGAACCCGGCAAGCAGGGTACCTCGGTAATCGCGTTGCGACCCATACCGGAAAAGCCGATAACCTTTCTGATGCTGGCATGGGGGCAGGCCGAAAATATTTCGATTTCAGCTTTGCCAATACCTTCGCTAGCGATGTCAATATCTTGTATTTCGCCGGCAAATTGTCTGGCGGTAAGCATACCTAACAGATTGGAGGTGGTCGCTCCACTGGTGAGCACGCCTTCATACGCAGCATCGAGCTCGAACAGGCTTCTGAGCCATTCAATCACCTGAAGTTCTACCGCGGTGCTGATCGAGTCGCCTGCCACCATCACATTTTGATCTATCGCCGCCGTGAGCCAATCACCTAACATCGCAGCGGGCGTTACCCCCCCGGTGACAAACCCAAGATATCTAGGACCAACAGAGCCCGATAAACCGGGTGCCAGATGTTTTTTGAACTCGGCAAAGGTTTCTTCGGCCCCGAGACCATCAGCCGCGAGGGGTTCATCCAAAGGTCTCGGATGATTGGTTGCAGCGACGGATTGCTGATCAACTTGCTTAAGAAAGCTCGCGCTCCATTCGGCAATTAACGTCGAGAGATGCTCGATGCGGTCAAGATCGTCTACCATCAGTGTCATGCAGGTTCCCCGTTGTCTCGTTGTGACAATTCTATCAGGCCGCATCCCATTTCTGGACATCCAGTATTTGGCAATGCTTACAAATTACCGCGGCGGGCACGTCTGAGCTGATTCGCGTCTTGTTCCGTAAGTTTCAGGCGTCTAATAATACTATCTAGTTGAGCGGGTTCCCGGGCATACCATGCATAGCCAATAGAGCGTTTGGCGTCTCGACGGCGTTGTTGATTGGTGAGCTGGTCCGCCAGGGCAATCGCGCCTTCCGGATCCTTGGCTGCGACGAGTCCAACAATGGCTGATAATGCGCGTTGTTGACCCGCGCTGACTGGTAGCGATTCCAACCACTCAACCGCGTCGACCGGGTTGCGTCTATACCAACTACTCGCCAGTTGAGTAACAACAGGCGCCATATTATCTTTATCGAGATCGTCTTCGAGTTCCTCTATTGCGCCTTGCGGGTCGGTTCTCACCCAGTTTCTCAGTATTGAAGACCGCGCCTGTTGATAGGCATTAGCTTCTTTAAATTGTTCAACCCAGGCAAGCGCAGCTGCGGGCGAAGTTTCACTTTTAAAACTAGCCAGGCTATTGATAAGGGTTGAGCGCAGGTCACTATCATCTAGCCTACGAACGGTATCTTCCGCCAATTGACTGTCAACACGTGCAAGTGACCGGAGAACGCTTTTTTTAGTTTGTTTGTGCTCGCTCCCCAGCGCGAGTAGCCAGTCAACACCCTGGGTTGGGTAGTTGTTGACAAAACTACGGGCGATACGCGCAAATGCATCGATCTTAAGGTTGTCGCTCAGCGTTTCAGCATAGGTAATTGCTTTTGCGGGATCTTTAGCAACCCAATTTGAAAGCAGGTTGATGATGGCAGAGTTGTCACCGGTTCTGCGTGAAAATTCTTCGATCCGTTCCGTGCTGCTTTCCGGATCTGCGGCGGCCATCGCGTTTAATACCATGCCTTCGAGCCGCGTGTCTTCTGTGAGCGCGTTACGAACATATGCCAGCGCGTTTTCAGGATCAACCTGTGAAAAAATCATGATGGCTGTCCGGGTTAATCGTTGCCTTTCTGCAGGATTTTGCATCTGGCGGATTCTGGTGAGGGCTGCTTCGGGATCACGACTCGCCCATTGAGACAATGCTTGTTGTATCTGGACCGTCCGTCGATTGCCGGTTTGTAACAT
>CAJXBG010000048.1 GCA_913050215.1 uncultured Gammaproteobacteria bacterium | reverse complement strand
ATGATGATTCAGGGCGTACGGGACGAGCGCTGGAGAGTGTTACTCGGTGAAGATGCACACTCGCTTGACAGGCTGGTTCGAGAAACACCCGAGGAAGCTTATGAAGATAGTTTCTTTCAAAAAATGCGCGACGAAGCGAACTGGGGTCTGGGTAGTTAAGCTAAAATAAAAAACAGGTGGTGTGTTGGCGTCAGCAATCATTAATAGCGAGTGACTTTTAATTTAGCATCTCTATAATAAATCTTCATTAGTTAGGGGAGTATCAACATGACGAGTGAAAAGTCTTCCGCTCATAAGACCGGTTCAATTTTACAAGAGTTGCCCACCGTCGATTGGCTCGATCTTGCGCGTCATCGAGAAAAGTTCCTCAACGACTTGCGGTATGCACTGTCTGATTGTGGCTTTCTTGTGCTGACCAACGCCCCCGGACTAGACGACGACTTCCAGCAACGCGCTTTTCGTGAAGTTCGTGGTTTTTTTGATGCACCGATGGATATCAAAAAGACCGCACACATTTCCAATACGCCCTATTTCAGAGGTTACACCCTGCCAACACCTGCGGATCGGGGTCACGGGCAAGTGATAGAAAACTTCCAGTATGGGTTTGAGCAAACACCTGAGTGCGATCATGATGACAAATCGCAACCCATACACAAACGCCTTTTTCGCGGTCCAAATACCTGGCCAAAAACAGATTCAATGCCGGGATTTCGTCCACTCATTGAGGAGCTGAACGAAACCTACCACCACCTAACGCATCAATTAGGAGAATTAATTGTTGAGTCCCTGGGTGAAGACCCCAGCGAGTTTAAACGGTACTTCGACTACGATGATCCCGACCTTGCGGCAAGCCTCAACCATAACTACAGCCTTGAGGTTTTTGCCGAAGATGCGCAGGCACAAGTGCGTCGTGACTATGAAAAATTTGATAGCACCAATGTTGGCGCACATATTGACGGACCACCTTTTGTTGCACTGCTAATCAACGATCGTCCCGGATTACAGGTGGTTGCCGGGGAAGGCCAATGGATAAACGCACCCGTCACCTGCAGAACCGCTGAGGGTGAATACTCTGTGCCGGTGATTCCGGGTGCCGTGATTGTTAACACCGGCGGTACACTCATGCACTTAAGTGAGGGAAAATATTCGGCAACCCTGCACAGAGTCAACACCACACTGATTCCCAATGGTGAGACACGGGTATCAATGCCCTACTTTTTACTGCCGAAAATGGAAGGCGATCTCATACCATTTGGCCAGCACACCGCATCAACAGTAGGCGCGGCGGGCTATGAAGCCGGGCGCGATCGTGGCGCAAACGCCTGCGCCAATCGCATGGGCACGTTTCCCCAGGTAACACGACGCTGGTGGAAAGATGAATTTGAAGAACTCATCAGAGTCCAGCGAGAAGAAGTCGAAGCTGAGACCAGCGCCGCGTATAAACTGGCCGCTGAGAGAGGCAAGCGATATCAAAAAGACACAGGCAGCGATTCTGCCTGACGTCAACACAGACAACAAACCAGCAAAAAGAAACGAAGGTAAGGAGAGTTTTAATGGCACCAATTCCGCAAGGCGGCACAGTTGCAGTCACCGGTAGTGCAGGTTTTATCGGTGGGTGGGTCGTACGTCAACTGTTAGATGAAGGCTACCGGGTACGCGCATGCGTAAGGGACACAAATGACGAAGACAAGGCAGGGTTTCTGAAGGCGATGCCTGGCTACGCTTCAGGACGCCTGACACTACATTCAGCAAATCTTGATGAAGCAGGTTGCTTCGATGATATATTCAAAGGCTGCCACGGCGTGGCCCACTTATCTCACGTGTCCACTTACGATGACTTAGACTATGTCAAAAAGGTATGTGATCACGTCATCAATAGCGTCAATCAATCAGAGACGGTAAATCGCGTTATCGTCACCTCCAGCATCGCGGCTGTGATATCCGAGCAGGATATTCAGGAACTCGTTCGTCGCCCGGTACTTTATGAAGATCGATATCCAGATGAGCAAAATCCCAAACGATTACCGGAACGCGGGCAAGGTTATTCCATGGGCAAAGTCTTGGCAGAGCGCGCTTTTGCAGATGCAGCCGAGGCAAGTGGTCGTTGGGATGCCATCACCTGCTGTCCGGGTGATAACGTAGGGCCCATCCAATCAGCCCACCAGAAAAACGGTGGTCCATGGCAGCATCACATTGAAACGATGCTGCTTGGAAAATATACCCAAAACGTCATTGGTGCTTACCGCGCCTGGTACACAGTCGATGTACGGGATGTTGCGGAAGCCCATATACGGATGCTGGAAAGCGTCAATGTCGACAATGGCGAGCGATTTATTGCTTGGTCAACAGAGACCAGAAACGTCGAAGATGTCTGCGCAAGCATTGATCGATTGCTTCCTGAGCTCGGATTTGCCGGTGCAGAACTGATTGATCCGCTACCCGAAAGTGTTCAGGCCCGCGAAGCAGAGTTTCGCGCGATTTGGGGAGGCTGTGAATTACGTAATGATCGCATCAGGGAGACGCTTGATATGGATTTTAGACCACTCGATGTTTCGATTAGGGACTGTGTCGAATCACTGTTATCTGTCGCCAAGATAGAACCAGTCAAAAACTAGGCCTAAGTGATTTTTTATGAAACATAATCCGGCGCATCACGTATAAACATTACAACCCATTTATTAAGGAGCAACAGTGAACACAAACAGACAATGGTTACTGTCAAAAAGACCACAAGGTATCGTCGGTAAAGACAATTTTGAGTACACAGAGACACCCATTCCAGCGCCCGAAGAAGGACAGGTGTTAGTACGTAATCTATTTCTTTCATTTGACCCCACACAGCGCGGTTGGATGGAGGACAGAGAAAGTTATCTGCCGCCTGTTGGTTTAGGCGACCCCATGCGCGCGGGTTCAATCGGTCAGGTCGCTGATTCAATGCACCCGGACTTCGCCAAAGGGGATATTGTTCAAACAACCGGCGGTTGGCAGGACTTCACATTGTCTTCACCCAACGTTGGCCCAATGGGTCTGACGAAGGTGCCCGAGGGTATACCCCCTGAAATGATGTTGTCAGTTCTCGGCGTCACTGGTCTTACCGCGTATTTTGGCCTACTCGATCTTGGTGAACCTAAAGAAGGGGAAACAGTTCTGGTATCAGGCGCAGCGGGCGCTACCGGTTCAGTTGCGGGGCAAATCGCGAAGCTTAAAGGCTGTCGTGTTGTTGGCATCGCAGGCGGACCAGAAAAATGCAAATGGTTAGTAGAAGAAGCGGGTTTTGATGATGCGATTGATTACAAGTCTGAAGATGTTAACGCGAGGATTGGCGAGACTTGCCCTAACAAGGTCGATGTGTTTTTTGACAATGTCGGTGGCGACATTTTAGAAGCAGCACTGAATCACATCAACCTTAAGGCTAGAGTTGTGCTTTGCGGTGGCATATCCGGCTACAACGCAACCGCTCCAATCCCGGGGCCCTCAAACATCATGAACCTTGTGATTATGCGAGCTAGAATGGAAGGCTTTATTGTCATTGATTATATGCCAAGAGCAGGCGAGGCAATTGCCGATATGATGGGTTGGATTCAAGCAGGTCAGCTGAAATATCAGGTCGACATGCAAGAAGGGTTCGACAATATTCCAGACACTTTGAACAGACTGTTTACCGGCAAGAACATCGGCAAACAGCTGCTCAAGATTGCTGACCCCTCTTAGGATGGACCAAGCACTTTAGTGCTGGTGCACTAAATTCCGACGACAATATAAGGGTGTCATCGCCTGACACCCTTTGCGCGTTAACGATACTTGCGCCAGCAACTCGCTGGCCGCCCACCCACTCGTTAGCGTCAAATACTGTATTCGAAGCCAGTGAGCTCAGCAGAAACTTGCCAGAGCTTGGCAGCATCCGCTTTATCTTTAGCCGGCCCGATAGTGTCAACTTTCTGGGCTGAATGGCGCATTTCACCCATTTTCATTGGTCCAAAATAGTCACCACCAGACACATCAGCATCCGTTGTCGCCATCAACGTCGGCAACGCCCCCTGCGCGGAAGAATTCATTATCAGACTCATTGGCGCGAGTAACAGCGCAAATAGAGGCGGAATGTGTCGTCCGAGTTCTGTTGCTGATCCTCCCGGATGGCAGGCAACTGATATCACTGGAGAACCAACAGCTTCAAGCCTTCGCTGGAGTTCGTAGGTGAAAAGAATATTGGCGAATTTGCTCATGCTATAGCGACCCATGCGGCTGTAACGCTTCTCAGCATGAATGTCCTCATAGTCAATTTTGCCATTACGATGCGCGAGGCTACTCACGTTGACTATCCTTGCACCCTGTTGCTCTTTCAGTTTTGGCAACAAATGTCCCGTCAGCGCGTAGTGGCCAAGGTGATTGACGCCAAACTGCAACTCAAAGCCATCTTCAGTCATTGATTTGGGCGGCGTCATCACACCCGCATTATTCACAAGTGCATCGAGTTTTGATTCTTTGCTAACAAGGCTGGCAGCATTCGCAATAGAATCGAGACTCGCCAGGTCGAGTGGAATCCACACCACCTCAGCATCGGCTTTAAGCGCCTGAATCTTACCTATCGCATCGCTGGCTTTCGATTCATCACGGCAGCCAAGTAGCACTCTGGCGCCACGCAGTGCCAGCACTCTTGCTGTGTCATAACCGATACCTGTGTTCGCACCAGTAATAAAGACGGTTTTACCCGTCTGATCAGGGACGTCGGATTCTTGATAGTCCGCCATTTAAATTTACCTCTTGGTTCGCGTGTTAGATGCAATAATCTGCCTTAAGTCAGCGTAAATGGCAAAAACTACAACCTTTGTCCTGTAGCTTTGTATACGACACTGGCTACCACAGGTTCAACAGACGGCAAATTAGGTTCACCTTTGTCGGCCAGCACTTTAACTAACCAGTAGTCAGTTGAATACAAAAAATCGTCGAAATAGATGCTGTTGATTAAATAGCCATCAGACCGCAGATAGTCAAAGACGAGACGCCCAACAACAGTGTCGGGTAACTGTGGTCTTGGTGACGCTCCCGGTAAAAGTCCCTTTTTAGCCATGCTAGCCACTGACCAACAATCCTATACCAGCAACAATCAGCACACCCCATGTCATCCTTGAAGCCACTTCACTCTCCTTCAGAAGCACTGCACCCAACACCACCGTAAACAAAACGCTAACCTCACGTAGCGGCGCCACGTAAACCACAGGCGTATAAGTGTAGACATACAACACCAGAATGTAGGCGAGTGGACTTAACAGTGCGATGCCAAAGACCGGAAGTTTATGACAACGCCATAAACTGATCAGGGCTGGCTTGCGCTTCAGCGCATATGGCATTAATGCGACACCACGAAACAAGTTCGCGAAGTAGTCCAAAACCAGTGGTGCTACCAACGCAACCGAAACTGCATAGGCGTCCCACACCGTGTAACAACCAATCAGTACACCGGTACCGAGCCCAAACAACATCGATGGACCTTTGCTCAAACGCCTGCTGCGAAGGCCACCGGATAAAAACAGCACCCCGATTACGATACACATGCCTCCAGCGACCACTTGAATTGATATTTGCTCGCCAAGAACAACAACTGCAAAAAGCGTGGCGAGTAACGGACCCGTGGCACGAGCGATAGGATAGACAAGCGATAACTCGCCATGGCGGTAGCCCAATTGCAGCGTGAGAAAGTAAGCAAGGTGCAGCATGCCGCTGCCAAATATCATCCCAACCGTTTGGACGTTAAATTTAACATCTCCCGACAACAGCATGTAGCACAACGCTGGGGCGTAAAGAATCACCGACAGCGTTGAGAACATCCAGATAAGTTCTGGGCCACCTGCCAGTTTCTTCACCCAATAGTTCCAAGTTGCATGCAATAAAGCTGCGACGAGGACAATGAGCAGAGCGGAGAGAGACACTTTCTAAACCATTTGAACGGAACACCAATGGTACACAAAGATCAGCTTTCATTTTTTATCTTTTCACAGCAAAATCATTGCTCACGCGAATCAGGTAAAACAACAAAATGACACGCCCCGGATACTATTTGAAGATCAGTCTGCAGCTACTGACACTGCTCTTTTCAGCAAGCTATACATGGACGACGATTGCCGCGAATAACGATACAGGTATCGACAACCCTGTCTTTGGCCTCTGGGCCTCTGAAGGATCAATTTTCCGTACCTACTATGAAGACAATACAGTGAAGGGTGAGATCCTGGCATTAAGAGAGCCCGTCTATACCCAGGAAGAGTCGCCCGAGCGCGCAGGACAAAACAGACTGGATGACAATAACCCTGACGAAGCACTGAGAAGCAGAGCCATTGTGGGCATGAATATCTATAGCGACTATGTGTTTCAAAATAATCGATGGCAGGGAAAAATATATGATCCTGAATCGGGCAACACCTACGAGAGCTATATGAAATTGAAATCAGGCGTTCTCGAAATTCGCGGCTATGTTGGGATGCCGATGTTCGGTCGCACCGCAAAATTCAAAGCGGTGAAAAGCTGCACTGAAGAATATGAAATTATGCTGAACCGCATCACGCCCGAAGATAAAGCAAGTAAGAACATCTCCGTAAGCTGTGATTAGTCGATTTAGCACCAACCCAGCGATTCATCCAAACGCGGCGTTTATCAAAGCATTTAACTTTTTTTGATCCAGCAAACCTTCGGTTCTGACGCCGCTACACACATCCAGACCATCGGGCTGTACCTGCGCTATTGCTTCCGCGACATTTTCGGGTTTTAACCCTCCCGCAAGAAACACTGGTCGCTTTAAGGATGCGACAATACGCCGACTGACAGCCCAGTCATGTACGCGACCAGTACCCCCTAGTTGTTTGACGTCCAGTTTCACATTACCCGAATCGAGCAGTATCGCATCGACGTAGGGCTCTACTGATGATGCCTCTAGCAGCGAAACATCATCGACCACATGTATCACCTGAACCAGCCTGATATCCGGCAGCGATTGCCTAAGCTTTACCAGTTCCGCAACTTCAACATAATCCACCAGCTGAATCGTCGTTGTTCGGCAAATATGGTGCTGCTCGATGATCCGTGAAGCTATCTGTTCCGAGGTTAACAAGAATGTTTCGACAGGCGCGGGCACCGCGCTTGCGATTTCTGCGATCAGAGCCTCATCAATCACGCCCGGTCCGCTCGGCATGGCAGACACAAGCCCTATCGCTGAAGCACCGGCTTTAATTGCCGTGCGCGCCTCTGCAATGCTCTGGACACAACAAATCTTAATCAATGGCTTGGTCAAATAAGCTCCTGGTTGCATGCCGCTAGTCACTCAGCAGCGCTTGAACAATTCTGTCCAAATGCGGCAAGATAGTAAACCATCGTCGCCGATATGCTAGCGAGCACTTCACTATGAAATTTCTGACCAAACTTGCCGTCGTTGCAGCAACAACGGCGCTATTTTCGGCCCAACTATTTGCACTGCCACAACACAACCCCGTACCCGGCGGCATCGCCGTGATTCCAGTGCCTTTATCCACCAGCACTGCCCTCTTTGAAAATCGTCAGGTCATGTTACTCTCGAGCCAGAAAGAGAAATATGCGGTGGTTGGAATTTCCCTGAAAACACGTCCCGGCGACTACCCACTCGAGCTTACGCACAAGACAGCCAGTGATACGGATGAGCACCAGAGCAAGCTGAGCTTCAAGGTAGGTGCAAAGGAATATAGGGTGCAGAGACTAACCATCGAAAACAAACGCAAGGTGAATCCGTATAAAGAAGATATAGACAGAATTATTCGTGAACGCAACGAAATGAATAAAGCGTTCAAATCCTTTGAAAATCTGGCGCAGCCGGCGGTAGATTTTGTACTACCTGCAGAAGGACCCATTTCAAGCCCATTTGGCCTGAAACGCATACTGAATGATCAGCCCCGAAATCCGCATAGCGGCCTTGATATTGCAGCACCCACTGGCACGCCTATCCATGCTCCCGCTGCGGGTCGCGTCACCGCCGTAGGCAACTACTTTTTTAACGGCAACACGGTGCTACTCGACCACGGTCAGGGGCTTATCTCTATGTATTGTCACATGAGTGAAACAACGGTTGCTGTCGGCGACGCGCTGTCACCGGGGGACCTTATCGGCAAAGTGGGAAAAACTGGAAGAGTTACCGGGCCGCACCTTCACTGGAGCGTTAGCCTAAACAATGCCAGAGTGGACCCCAATCTGTTTATTTCAGAACAGCAATAAAGTCGGGTACGAAGTGTTTTAAATTTTGCTTCTTGTATTGCCGAGGCCGAACCCTACACCATGATTGGTTAGCGTCTGTTTTTAGAATTCTTGCGATCTTTCTGCACGTTCTTGGCTTTCTTGTCCTGACCACGTTGTTCTTTCTTCTTCTCGTTAGAAAGATGATTAATCTTGCGTTGCTTGGCCCCAATTTGGCCTTTCGTTAACTTCTCTTTCTTACTCGTTTTCTTGCCATCAAAGGGATTCTCGCTCGACTTAAACTGAATGCGAACCGGCGTGCCTTTAAGTTTTAGCGCGCGCATGAATCTGTGCTCGAGAAACCGACGGTATGAGTTTGGAATTGAACTCGTCTGATTACCGTGAATCACGAGAATCGGCGGATTATGGCCACCAATGTGCACATAGCGTAACTTGACCCTGCGACCATTCACCATTGGCGGTTGATGTTCCTGCAACGCTTTTTCAAGCACCTCATTCAACACACTGGTTTTTAGCTTTCTTGTCGCAGACTCGTGCGCCTGATGTATTGAGCCGTAGAGCTTGCCGACGCCGCTACCATGCAGCGCAGAGATAAAATGCGTTTCGGCGAAGTCGATAAAAGTCAGGCGTCGATCCAGTTCTGCCCGCACTTTATCTTTTTGCATCGTTGAGGTGCCATCCCATTTATTCACCGCAATAACCAATGCTCTTCCCGCTTCAAGTACGTGCCCAAGCAAGTGAAGATCCTGATCGACCAAGCCCTCGCTGCCATCGACCATTAAAATCACGACATGCGCATCATCAATCGCCGCCAACGTTTTGATGATCGAAAACTTTTCAACTTTCTGATGTACCTTGCCACGCCGACGAACACCGGCTGTGTCTATGATCGTGTAGTTTTTACCGTTACGCTCATAGGGAATATAAATGCTGTCTCTGGTTGTGCCCGCTTCGTCAAAAACTACCACGCGTTCTTCACCGAGCATTCGATTTACCAGCGTGGACTTACCCACATTTGGTCGGCCGATAACAGCTATCTTGATGCCAGTCGCTTCATTAAAGAGCTCTTCACCACGGTTGACCTCACCGTTATAAAGTTGCGGCATATGGGTCGCGATACCTTCGTCAACCATGCCACGAACGCCATGTCCGTTGCTTGCGGAGATCATAAAGGGATCGCCGAAGCCAAGGTTAGCGAACTCTCCCGAGACGTAGTCGGGATTCTGACCATCAATTTTGTTGGCAATCAGCATCACGGGACGCTCGTCGATCCTCAGCGTTTTGGCGATGTCCTCATCAGCCGACGTTCTGCCACCTTTAGCATCTACCAGAAAAAGGACAAGGTCTGCTTCACCAATCGCCTGATGCGCCTGATCGGCCATAGGCTCTTCAATACCATCGACATCATCTCCGGTAATACCGCCGGTATCTACCACGATGTAACTAAAATCACCCATGGCGCCTTTGCCGTACTGTCTATCACGGGTAAGCCCCGCAAACTCAGCAACAATGGCATCCCGGGTGCGGGTCAACCGATTAAACAGCGTAGACTTGCCAACATTAGGTCGGCCGACAAGAGCAATGACAGGAATCATTTTAGGAACGTACTTCCATAGCAAACAAACGGCCGCCGTTCGTGATGACATATAAGCGACTGCCATCAACGACAACGGGCGCTGAAATCCCGTCGCCATCTACCTTTTTGCGCGCAACAAATCGTCCATCAGACTGCGCTATCAGATGTATATAGCCTTCAAAGTCGCCAATAGCGATGTAGCTACTGAGCGTCACAGGAGATGTAATATCCCGGTTCAGCAGCGCTTCGCTCGCCCAGAGTTCCCGTTTGCTATCCATTGTAATCGCGGTCAGTTTGCTGTCTGCGCCAGCCAAATAGACATTGCCGAAACCAGAACCAAGCCCAACTACACTTGAGGCTTCCATTCCCCATCCTACGCGTCCGGAGGCGGCGAGATCGAGCATCACCATATTGCCCTGATAGGAAACAGCGTAAAGACTTGATCCGTCCAACACCATCGAGCCATCAATATCGATTAATCGCTCAAGATCAGATTTACCCTTTGAGATGCCGACGCGCTGATCAATACCCGCCAAACCACGGAACCTATCGAGCACCGACAGGCGGCCATTGGCAAACGCGGCGATAACAAACTCTTCGGTGACTATCGGAGTGCTGGTTCCTCGCAACGTTAGACTTGGAATCGATGTCGTGTAAATCCATCTTCGTTCACCATCACTGGTATTGTAAGCGGCGACCTTGCCATCTATTGATTGCGCAACAACAATGTCACCACTTACCTGTGGTGGCGCTAACACTTCGCTGGCGGTTTTAGCCTTCCAGGCAAGTGAACCGTCTTCTTCATTCATCGCGACAAGTTCACCAGCGGCCGACCCCACAACAACCAATCCACTACCTTGGCCCACGCCACCAGTAATGACATCGATATTTTTAGAAAAGGCGACTTCGCGCTCTTCCTCAGTGTAAAAGTCGACAACATTCACTTCCCAAACAATGTTTCCATTGCCGGTATTGATGCCAAATACATTGCCGTCAGCTGACGCGCCAAACACGCGACTTCCGGACAGAGCCGGAACAAGTTTTATGGCACTGTCCTCAGCACCTTTGCCAAGATTCCGGTCCCACAAATTAACGAGCTTTACTTCCGCCTCAATTTTAATCAGTTTTGCCGGGACAATTTCATCCTCGTCTTTGCTGAACCAATTGTTATCAAACAAACCGTTATCGAACCAACTACAACCACCCAAAGTGAAAAGGGTAACGATGGCCAGTGGGAAAATTTTCAACTGGCTAGATATTATGGGCAGAGCTGAGTTGATCAATTGCATTTAGCCTGCTCCATCTTTCGTTTGAGCGTCTGATGCAGACATATCCGTCTCTGTCGCATCTGACGCCATCGATTCGTTAGCGGCGCCTTTATTCATCACCGTGGCGTTTTGCGGGTCAATCAGGTCTTCCAACTTCATCTGCAGAACCGGCTTATTTTGACCCTCGACGATGCCTTCCATCGCCAACTTGTAGGCCTCATGTGCCTTATCTGGCTTACCCATGGCGAGATATATGTCGCCGCGTTGCTCCTGATAAGAGCTTGCGTGGGCGCCGACGTCTTCCACATTAAGTAGCCCCAGCGCCGCATCGTAATCTTCCTGCGCTGCCTTTATCTTGGCAAGACGAAGGTTAACGATCAACCCGACAGGACGTTCAGGGTTGTTTTCGCCAATCCAGTCCAATTCGCTCGCCGCAGCGTCAAGATCACCTTCTTCAACCGCTAACTTGGCGAGGTGGAGAGCAGCAAAGTGTGCATAAGTACTGGCCGGGAAATCAGCTTTCAGTTCTGCCGCAATAAATTTACCCGTCGAGATTTGCTGACTGCTCAACGTATCAAGAGGACCCGCAACAATTGCCTCGGTCAGGCCCATATACAAGGAAGAGGCCTTCTCGGTTTCTGCCAATTCGGTTTTCTGCCAACTCTGGTAGCCAAAAACAGCAGCTAAAGAAACCACAATGCCAACAATCAGCGAGGTGCCGTTTTGCTCAAACCAGTTTTTGATTGCTTCTACTTGTTCTTCTTCTGTTGTATCGCTAGCCACCGTTTACTCCTTACTTTAAAACTTCTGTTAGGTGCGAGATCAGATCATTAAGACCCACCAGATTTTGACTCTGGCCTTCATCTCGCAGCATTTTCACATTAACTGACTGAGCAGCAACTTCTTCTTCACCGATGATCAAGGCAATTTTAGCATCGCTTGCATCCGCTTTTTTCATCTGCGCTTTAAACTTGCCGCTATGACAATGAACGACAACTCGGGCAGCTGGCAGCGCGTCTCGAATGGTCTCAGCAACCTTTAAAGCCAGCATTCTTGCGTCACCAGCCGTAGAAACCACATAAATGTCTGCCACCGCCGCTGACTGGAACTTTTGCTCGAGCATGAGTGCCAGTCTGTCTAACCCCATGGCAAAACCTACACCTGGCGTGGGTTTACCACCCATTTGCTCCACAAGCCCGTCGTAACGTCCACCACCACACACGGTCCCCTGAGCGCCAAGAGAGTTCGTGACCCACTCGAAAACCGTCCGGTTATAATAGTCTAGCCCACGCACGATGCTCGGATTAATATGATAAGCGAGCCCTGCTGCATCTAATATTGCGCACAATTCTTCAAAGTGAGCCTTTGATTCATCATCAATGAAGTCTTTAAGCTTTGGCGCATCGGTCAATATTGCCTGCGTTGACGCAACCTTAGAGTCTAAAATTCGCAAAGGGTTCGATTCCAATCTGCGAAGACTATCTTCATCGAGCTCAGACTTGTATTGCTCAAGATAACCGACCAGCGCCTCACGGAATTCACCGCGGGACGCGGCATCACCCATGGAATTCAATTCCAGCTCAATCTCGTCGGCGATGCCCAGTTCTCGCCAAAGGCGCGCGCACATCAATATCAACTCAGCATCGATATCTGGCCCAGCCATACCAAAACACTCGGCGCCGATTTGCTCAAATTGACGATACCGACCTTTTTGTGGCCGTTCATACCGGAACATCGGCCCGCGATACCAAAAGCGCTGGGTTTGATTGAAGAGCAGACCATGTTGCTGCGCAACCCGCACACAGCTCGCTGTTCCCTCTGGACGCAGGGTCAGGCTATCGCCGTTTCTGTCGTCAAAGGTATACATCTCTTTCTCGACGATATCCGTTGCTTCGCCAATGACGCGCTTGAACAAACTTGTCGACTCAAGCAGAGGCATACCCATTTCTGCGTAACCATATCGATGCAATACGCTTCCAACACGGTCGGAAATGTCGCTGAAAAGCGTCTGTTGCTCGGGTAGCAAATCTTGCATACCCCGTATGGTTTGAAATTTCACTGTTGTTTCTCGTTCATCGTTCGGTTCATTATTCGATTGATTGTGTATTCAGGAGCTGGACACGATCAGGTTTTGCTTGTCCGCAACCCGCTGACGAATCACTGCTTCAAGGTGGTCAACCAATTCATCATTTGTCACCTTGTGATCCGGCTTGCCTTCTGAATAGACCAGATTGTTTGGTGTTGCCCCGGTTAAACCAATATCTGCTTCTTTCGCTTCGCCAGGGCCATTAACGATGCAACCTATAATAGCAACATCTAACGGTGTGGTGATGTCTTCAACCCGCCGTTCAAGTTCATTCAGGGTTTCAATCACATTAAAATTTTGTCTGGAACAACTAGGGCAGGCGACAAAGTTAATACCTTTTGAGCGCAGGTGCAGACTTTTCAGGAGGTCGAAGCCTACCTTAATCTCTTCTACCGGATCTGCAGCCAGAGAAATTCGAATGGTGTCACCAATGCCCTCCATCAACAACAGTCCCAAACCGGCCGCGGACTTCACTGTGCCGGAGCGCAGACCACCCGCCTCAGTAATACCGAGGTGCAGGGGTTGGTCTATCTGCGTTGCGATGCTTCGGTAAGCATCGACCGCCATAAAAATATCCGAGGCTTTCATACTCAGCTTGAAGTTTTGAAAGTCTTCCTTGTCCAATAGGTCAATATTACGCTTTGCCGATTCAACCATCGCTTCCGCGGTGGGCTCCTTGTATTTACGCAACAGGTCTTTACCGAGAGAACCTGCGTTTACCCCGATCCTGATCGGCAGGTTGTTGTCCTTGGCGCAATCAACAACCGCTTTAACCCGATCAGGAGACCCGATATTACCGGGATTGATGCGCAGACAATCAACACCAAGCTTTGCCACTTTGAGCGCAATTTTGTAATCAAAATGAATATCCGCCACCAGTGGCACACTGACTTGCTTACGTATCAAACCAAAAGCATCTGCTGCGTCCATGGAAGGTACAGACACTCGAACAATATCAGCGCCCACATCTTCAAGGCGTTTAATCTGCCCAACCGTCGCCTCAACGTCTTCCGTTGGTGTGTTTGTCATGCTTTGTACTGCGATGGGTGCATCACCACCGATCGGCACATCGCCAACCATCACCAGACGGCTTTTCCTGCGTTTGATATTAGACTCTGCTCTCATAAATTTCTCGCTTACCCGTACTGCGGCTACCTGCCTAATCTTAATTTTGCGGTATCATCGGATGAGGTGTATCGTCCCACGTCTACGGTTTCACCGTTGAACTGCAAACTTACACTGGGACCTTTTCCTAACAATATTGAATAAGGGGCGACACCGGACACTCGCAACGCATCACCGTCACGATTCAGGTCTGCATATATCTCGACACCTTTTGCATCATCAATCTCAACCCAGCAGTTGTCACTAAACTGAAAGAATAGTTCGTCTTCACCGCCAGCCGATATCGTGGTAATTTCCAGTCCGTTTATCGTGACCTGTCCTCGCTGAATCTCCACTGCTGAGGCAACGAGTTGTTCGGCAACCTGGTCCTCAACTTCGATGATATTCTCGGTCGGCGTCGCCAACCCATCATCTTGATCGACGGATACCGCTTCTGGCTCGACGGCAGCGATTTCATCCGGCAAAACGGATATCGAAGAAAAAGTAGCGGCCATTTCTTCATCTTCATACAATATTTCTTCTGGCTGAAGGTCTTCAGAATCGATTGCTGCTGCAGGAGGTTGATCCAAACCGACCTCATCCGACCACACTGAATCAGCCTGATCCAGGCTACGCTGATCAACCGAGACACCACCCAAGGCGGTTTCTGGCGTCAAGGTCATTGTCCTGGAGGGTAACTGCAACGCTTCAACCTCATTGCTAATAGTCTCGTTTTGGCTAATGACGCTTGCGGTGGGCTCTTCGTCGGTGTCTGAAAACATCCACACTAACGAAGTGATCATCACGACCCCCGCGAAACCAACAGCACCGGTCAAGAACACAGGCCCCGTATAAGTAGAAGAGCCCATAGGCTCATCAGTGACATCCTTCATTTCCATGTCATCTTGAAGAGGCAGTTGACTCGCCTCAAAACTGGCGACCACCTCATCCCCCGAAAGGTCAACAACGCGCGCGTAAGATCGAAGATAACCTTTCACGAAAGCAGGCTTGGGAAGCTTATCGAAACGCCCTTCATCGATGTAACGAATGAATGAAGTCATCAGAAATAACTGGTCCGCAACTTCTTTCTGGGTAAATCCAGCGCGAGAACGAGCCTCAAGCAGCATGGCAGAGGCGGCATTCGCGATCACTTTCGGTTTGGCGTCTGCCGGCGCTGAGGCTTGCTGCTGTATCGCCTCTTCTGGCTTGTTCTGGTTCAGGTTTTCTTCACTCATCGGGCTGAGTCCAGGTAGGCTTTATACTCAGCAGAGGCTGGGAAAATATTTTTAAGTAACAGCGCATAACTCGCCGCTTCGTCTTGCTGGTCGAATATCCGCGCTAACTGCACACCCAACCAAAGACTACGCGCATTTTGGCGCGCAGATTGGTTATACCGACTATAAAAGCCCTGCGCTTCAACATAATTGCGCTGCTGAAATCTGATATCTGTCATCTCAAGCAATGCTCTGCTTTGCCCCGGATTCAGCTGAACACTGCGGGTAAAGGCTTGCTCTGCCTCGCCTCGACGTTCAAGCTCTTTGTAGCACATGCCAAGATTCTCAAATACTTGGCTACGTTTTGCATAGAGTTGGTCTTCGGAAGCCTTTCTGAGCTGCGCTGCCGCTTGTTCGTATCGTTTTTGAACAAAAAGAAAAGCACCAAAATTGTTTCGGGCCAGGGAATAATCCGGATCGAGCTTGATAGACCTTCGAAAGTACTGCTCCGCAGTATCATTCTCCCCTTCTAGCTGAAAAACATAACCCATCATTGTGTGCGCATGCGCGGAGCGCGGGTCCAGTTTTATTGCTCTGTTTAGATTATCTTTCGCACGCTGATATTCCTGATTACGAATGTAACCGACACCCAGTGCAATATAACTTTGCAGTTGTTTTTCGACATCACCACTGCTCTTTCTTGCAGCAACGCCAGTACTGGTCGTTTCAGTGACACAACCGCCTAACACCAATGTGAGTCCAAGAGTCACTAAGCCCAGTAAACGGATCATACCGCCCCCGCTGCTATACGCTGATACTTTTCTTGTCGTCTGGTTTTATCTGCAACTTCACCTACGAGCTGGCCGCAAGCTGCATTGATATCCTCTCCGCGTGTCGTGCGCGTTGTGACCGAAAATCCGGCACCAATTAACCTGTCCTGAAACGCGCGAACCGCAACGCTACTCGGACGCTTGTAGCCAGAGCCGGGAAATGGATTAAACGGGATCAAGTTTATTTTACAGGGAAAATCTTTGAGCAACTTCGCCAATTGCGCCGCATGTTCCGGCTGCTCGTTGACGCCGTCAATCAGCGTATATTCCACGGTAATAACCCGTTTTTCGCCCAAATTTTTTGCATACTTCTTACAAGCTTCCAACAAATCTGCAATGGGGTACTTGCGATTAATGGGTACCAATTGATTACGCAGCTCGTCATTCGGGGCATGCAAAGAAATTGCAAGAGACGCATCGGTTGTTTCGATAAGCTTATAGATACCTGGCACAACACCCGAGGTTGAAATCGTCACTTTGCGCTTCGAAATACCATAGCCAAGGTCGTCCATCATAAGCTCGACTGCGGCGATGACATTATCAAAATTAAGCAGCGGCTCACCCATACCCATCAACACGACATTGGTCACGGCGCGAACACGATCGGGATACACTTTTTCCAGCACCTTTCGCGCAATACGAACCTGCCCCACGATTTCACTCGCGGTAAGGTCGCTGTTGAAACCCTGTTTACCCGTGGAGCAAAAGCTGCAATCGAGCGCACAACCAACCTGTGAAGAAACACAAAGCGTGCCGCGACCGTCTTCCGGGATAAACACCATTTCCATGGCACTGCCTGATTCTGCTCTGATAAGCCATTTGCGAGTACCGTCAGTAGATACTTTTTCGGTAATCACCTCTGGCTCTCTGATTTCACCTATCTCCGCCAACTGATCACGAAGACGTTTGCTGATATCTGACATATCAGCAAAGTCGTCGATGTAACGATGGTGTATCCACTTTAGAATTTGTTGCGAGCGATAGGGCTTCTCACCCAACTGCTCCAGCAGGGCTTCCCATTGCGCCTTTGTGTAGCCAAGAAAGTTAACTTTCTTTTCGGTCACTTCGCTCACAGCATATTCCAGTAGTCTAGGTTGCTCTCTGATGAGAGAACCGGATTTTTACAACTATCGTTTGAACCTATCGCTCACAGATCTGATCATCGCTGAAGAAATAAGCGATTTCGCGCGCCGCTGATTCAGGTGCATCAGAGCCGTGTACTGCGTTGGCGTCGATCGACTCGGCAAAGTCTGCCCGAATAGTACCTTCGTCTGCTTCCTTAGGATTAGTGGCACCCATCAGTTCACGATTTTTCATCACGGCATTTTCGCCTTCAAGCACCTGAACAACAACCGGACCAGACGTCATGAACTCAATCAGGTCATTAAAGAAAGGTTTGCCGTCGTGCTCGGCATAGAATCCCTTGGCTTTTTCTGCGCTGAGTCGCTCCATACGAGAGGCAACGACCCGCAGGCCTGCTTTCTCAAATCTTGAAACAATTTTACCGGTAACATTCTTTGCAACTGCATCCGGCTTGATGATAGAAAAGGTCTTTTCAACCGCCATTACTACTTACTCCTGACTTCAAACGACTAATAAAAATAAACCCGCCATTATACGCGGGTTTACAACAATATTTCTTGCTAACTTCTTGAAATTTTTCGAAAAATCGCGCTTTTGACGACTGATCAATACTATTCAGCAGCAGGATCAACCAAACGATTGCCAAAAATCGCGGTCGCGGATTATAGCCTGCATTCCGGCCGGAACAAACGTATTAATCCGACACTTCAATCCTAGTCTTCAATCCAACTCTTCAATCCAAAGCGCCTGAATCGCCTCAAGCACCTTTTCGCCGCCGCGGGCAGGGTCATCATCAAACCCGCTTAGGCCGATAACCCAGTTATGCAGGTCTGTAAACCTGACGGTCAGGGGATCAACTTCAGGGTAAGCCTCGTATAGCTCAATCGCGATATCATTAACATCAGTCCATTTCATGTTGGGTGCTCCGCTTTAAGTGCCCTATTGTTGTGCTCAACAGGTTTTTAACGTCATTTTGTTAGCAATATCAGTGGTTTTCAGAGACCTGGTTAATCGTATATTTTGGGATTTCCACTACCAAATCTTCGTCTCCCACCTTAACCTGGCAACTCAGGCGAGAATCTGGCTCCAGACCCCAAGCCTTGTCTAAAAGATCATCTTCAAGCTCGTCGGATTCCTCAAGAGAGTCGAACCCCTCACGCAGAATGACGTGGCAAGTTGTGCAGGCACAGGCTTTTTCGCAGGCGTGCTCAATACTGATGCCCGCTTCAAGGGCAACCTCAATCAGGCTGTCGCCAGCATTGGCCTCGAGGACAGCACCCTCGGGGCACCGTTCAGCATGGGGTAAAATGATTATTTGTGGCACTACGCTTTTTCCTTACGATGGGTCTTGTATTTTTAATCTTCAGCGTCCGCTATCGATTCACTGAGCTCGTCAAGGCTGGTGCCCGCCAATGCTTGGCGAACGCTATCATCCATTCTTCTCGAGGCAAATTCATCACTTGCTTTCGCCAAACGTTCGCTGGCAGCAGTAATTTCCGACGCTCGCTCACTATTGGTAGCGATGGCTTGCACCTCAGCCAATGTCTCGTTCAGGCTTGAGCGCTCCTGCTGACTCAATAATCGATCACCATCCAGCGCTATGGCATTTGCAACCGCGTCAATCACCCTTTGCGTATCAACTTTTGCTTCGGTCAACGAGCGCGTAGCCACGTCTGCTTCGGCATATTCAAACGACGCCTTCAGCATGGTTGTTATCTCGTCTTCGGTTAGTCCGTACGAAGGCTTGACTTCAATATGCGTCTCAACACCTGTGCTCAGCTCTTTCGCCGAAACGGACAAAATGCCATCAGCATCGACTTGAAACATCACCTGAATTTTTGCCGCGCCGGCGACCATCGGTGGAATACCCCGCAGCTCGAATTGTGCAAGACTTCTGCAATCAGAAACCAGTTCTCGTTCACCCTGCACAATATGAATCAACATTGCGGTTTGACCATCTTTATAGGTCGTAAACTCCTGCGCCTTGGCCACAGGAATCGCCGTGTTGCGTGTAATGACTTTCTCGACCAAGCCGCCCATGGTTTCGAGCCCGAGAGACAGCGGCAGCACGTCAAGCAATAACACCTCATCGTCAGATTTGTTACCCACCAGGATATTCGCCTGGATCGCAGCACCAATGGCGACCACGCGGTCGGGATCGATGTTGCTTAACGGTTCCGTATGAAAGTAGCTGGCGACCTTCGCCCTTACGGTAGGCACTCGAGTAGAACCGCCCACAAGCACCACGTGCTTAATATCCTCAAGACCAACCCCGGCGTCTCGTACGGCACGACGACAAGCTTTGATTGAATCGCCCACAAATGGCGCAACAAGTTCATCGAATATTTCACGGGTTATCTCCGACTTTACGATTAGGCCGTCAAGGTCGATATCGACCTTCACCGAGGCTTGATCGCTCAAAGCTTCTTTGATTGCTCTTGCCTCAAGCATCAACCCTCGAAATTGTCCCTTTGAGATTTCACCCTCTATACCGGAAGCCGCCAGGAGCCATGACGCAACAGCGCGGTCAAAATCATCACCACCCAGTGCAGAGTTACCGCCGGTCGAGAGCACTTCAAACACTCCGCGATTTAAACGCAGTAATGAGATATCAAAGGTGCCGCCACCCAGGTCATAAACCGCAATCACACCCTCGGTGCCGCTGTCTAAACCATAGGCCACAGCCGCGGCGGTTGGCTCATTCAACAGACGAAGCACATTTAGATGGGCCAATGTTGCCGCATCTTTCGTCGCCTGACGTTGCGCGTCGTCGAAATAGGCCGGCACCGTAATCACCACACCGTCCAGGGGGCCGGCAAGGGTCGCCTCACCACGATGGGCAAGATTTCTTAAAATTTCTGCTGAAACCTCAACCGGAGAAACAGGGCCTGACGCCACGTTAATATCCGGCATTCCCTTTTTGTCTTTGGTCACAAAGTCGTAGGGCATCTGATCGCCGAGCGTGTCCACATCTTCGAGACCGCGCCCCATTAATCGTTTTACCGAGACAATGGTATTCAGCGGGTCTTCCTTTGCGCTCTCAAGCGCCTTGGCTCCCACCGTGACCGACCCATCGGTATGGTATCGAACGACAGAAGGCAGCAAATGGGCACCGCCAAAGTCTGGCAACGTATCTGTTTCACCGGCACGCACCGCTGCAATCAACGAATTCGTCGTGCCCAAATCAATACCCGCAGCATGCTTGCGCTGGTGTGGGTCGACAGCTTGTCCCGGTTCGGTGATTTGTAACAGCGCCATGTGCTTTTCTCTGAGGGTTCGCTAAAGGGACTCTAGTAATCCAGCAATTGTTCTTCAAGTTGGTCTGCCGCGACCAGTAACTTGTTCATAAATTGCATTTTATAGGTGGTTTGTTCTGCCGCCGCCAACTCGACGTCGAACTGTACAGCAAACGAGCCTTCCAGGCTCGACAAAGTCTCTTTTACTGAAGACTTAAAACCATCGAGTCGAGACAATGCCGCGTCTATTTCTTCCGAGGCTGTTTCGCTAATGTCGTCGAGCTCTTCTCGTAGTTCGATCTGCGACATCAAGAATGCCGGCTCAAGATCCGGATTATGCGCGATAGACAACCCGCGTTGCTCAAGCATATAGATCGCGCGTTGCAGCGGCGATTTTAACGTGGTGAATGCTTCATTGACATGGGTTGCCCACTGCAGCGAGTGGCGTTTTTCGGTGTCTGTCGCACTGGAAAAATTGTCAGGATGAATGCGTTTTTGTAACTCAAGGTAGCTCGACGACAATTGATCAACGTCGAGATGATAAGCTTCAGGCAACTGAAAAATTTCAAAGAAAGTTTGCTGGAAGTCCACCCGGTGCCTGCGACTCGTGTTAGGAAAAATCTCTAGAAAAGAGGTTGAGGAAAAGCAAAGTTCGTCAGTGAGGCCTAGACGGTAAAACTCTCTCCACAACCGCACTCGCCCTGCACATTAGGATTATTAAACTCAAAGCCTTCATTCAGGCCTTTTTTAACGTAATCCATTTCTGTGCCGTCGACATAAATCAAACTCTTCGGGTCGATATACACATCAACCCCTTGACTACTGAACACCTCGTCTTCTGCCTGGGGCTCATCAACGGGCTCCATGACATAAGTCAGGCCGGAGCAACCGGTTGTTGTTACTGCCAGCCGAATGCCGAGTCCCTTACCCCGACCTTCGAGATAGGTCGAGACGTGCTTTGCTGCGTTTTCAGTTAGTTGAACGCCCATAGTGCTATCCGTTTCCTAGGAGTCTCGCTTTTGCCTGATGTCTTTCACAGCGGCTTTAATTGCATCTTCAGCCAGCACAGAACAATGGATTTTTACTGGCGGCAAAGCCAATTCTTCAGCCAGTTCAGTATTCTTGATCGCTGCTGCCTCATCAAGCGTTCTACCTTTCACCCACTCTGTTAATAATGAGCTTGAAGCGATCGCTGAACCGCAGCCATAGGTTTTAAATTTGGCATCCTCAATCACGCCATCATCGCTCACCTTTATTTGAAGCCGCATCACATCACCACAGGCAGGCGCGCCCACCATACCAGTGCCCACATCGCTGTCGTCCGCATTCATCTTGCCCACGTTGCGAGGATTGTCGTAATGATCCATTACCTGTTTACTATATGCCATGCCTACTACTCCTACTTCTAATTCTAGAGGGCTTGTCTAGTGTGCTGCCCACTCAATTTTGTCCAGATCAACACCGTCTTTGTACATGTCCCAAAGTGGTGATAATTCTCTTAATTTTTCTACTGCCGCGCGTACCTGGCCAATGGCGTAGTCAACATCTTCTTCAGACGTGAACCGACCCACTGAAAACCTCAGCGAACTATGCGCCATTTCATCATTGAGACCCAGTGCACGCAGCACGTAGGAAGGCTCAAGACTGGCTGATGTGCAGGCAGAACCTGAGGAAACCGCCAAATCGCTAAGTGACATAATCAGCGATTCACCTTCGACAAAGTTAAAGCTAACGTTCAAAAACCCAGGAGCACGATGGTCGGGGCTGCCGTTAATGTGCACCTCTTCCATATCATTTAAACCTTCCCAAAGGCGCTTGCGTAATGCTGTCAGACGAACCTGCTCTTCCGCCATTTCATCTTTGGCGATTCTGAATGCTTCACCCATGCCGACAAGCTGGTGGGTGGCGAGCGTACCGGAACGCATACCTCGTTCGTGACCACCGCCGTGCATTTGAGCCTCGAGGCGAACCCTCGGCTTACGACGGACATAGAGCACGCCTACACCTTTGGGACCGTAAATCTTGTGGCCTGAAAAGGCCATCAGGTCGACTTTCATTTCTTCAAGGTTAATGTCAACTTTTCCAGCGCTTTGCGCTGCATCTACATGAAAAAAGACTTTCTTTGCCCGGCAAACTTCGCCGATGGCTGCAATGTCATTCGTCACACCGATTTCATTGTTCACATGCATAATGGAAACAAGGATTGTGTCTTCTCGTATCGCTTCCTCTACTTGTTTCGGCTCGATGATGCCATCGGCGCCTGGCTCAAGGTAAGTGACCTCAAAACCTTCTCGCTCGAGATGACGACAAGTATCGAGCACAGCCTTGTGTTCAATTTTCGAAGTAATGATGTGCTGGCCTCGCCCTTTATAAAAGTGCGCGATGCCCTTGATCGCTAGATTATCGGACTCTGTTGCTCCCGACGTCCAGACAATCTCCCTGGGGTCTGCATGTATCAAATCTGCGATTTGACGTCTGGCTATCTCGACAGCTTCTTCTGCTTCCCAGCCGAACTTGTGTGAACGACTTGCCGGATTTCCAAAGTTCCCTTCAGCTAGCAGGCACTCGCTCATCTTTTGCGCAACCCGCGGGTCTACCGGCGTTGTCGCAGCGTAATCAAAATATATTGGCACTCTCATGTTCATCTCATTGCACTATCTATCGGTTTAAATCTTTTACAGGCTTTAGGCCTGCGCTTCTTGGGCGGGGAAATTTACGAGTTCCTCGACAAGATCCTGTTCTGGCGTTTCTGGCGTTGAAGTCAACGCTTCACCGCGCTGTTCTCGCTCCTCGATTTCTTGGTCTTGCAGCGCGCTTTGCCGATCTGCTCGCTCGCGAACTGCACGCTTCGCAATGATGCTCGCAAGATTTATCTGGTTCAAAAACTGGTGGATTTGCTCCGACAGTTCTGTCCAGAGTTCATGGGTCAAACAAGTCTCACCTTGTTGGCAATTGGCTTTACCCTGACATCTCGTTGCATCGACGTTTTCGTCCACTGAATCCACTATTTGGGCTACATAAATGTCTTCAGGATTCTTGCTTAATCGGTAACCACCGCCGGGACCACGCACACTTGATACCAGATCATTTCGTCGCAACTTCGCAAACAGTTGCTCAAGGTATGACAGGCTGATGCCCTGTCGCGCGGAAATCTCAGCAAGACTGATTGGCTTAGCTTGGCCGTGAACCGCTAGGTCAAGCATCGCCGTTACCGCGTATCTTCCTTTCGCCGTTAATCTCATTTCAACACCTTATATATTGTTGCTCACCTACAAAAAATCAAGCGTTGACGTGCGCGCGTGGCTGATTAATTGAATGCAGGAACCGGGGTAACGGTTGGCAGCTTTCAGGGACGCGAATTATGCAATACCCGACTAATTTGGTCAATTATAGTTACCATTTCGCCATCAATACTGATCACGTGTAATCAGTTTGGCTAATTTCGCTAAATTAGGCATCGCTCGCCTCACAAACGTTATACGCGATGGTAACGGGTTGGGTTCAGTCAGCTTTCACGGCAATACCCGATCATTTTAGTCAAGTATTTGTGAAAGGGAAGAACTTACTGCACTTTTTAATAAAAAACCCATTAGTGAGCACCAGTTTCTAGGAAATTAATTGCGTCCCTTGCGATTAACAGCGGTCAGAAACCCACGCAAAATGTTCACTTCCATTTTATCCATGCGTATGCGGTTAAACATCCGGCGCAGTCGTGTCATCAACTGCCGTGGATTCTCTGGGTCATGGAAATCGACTTCGATAAGGGTCTGCTCCAAATGCTCCATCATCAGTTCAACGGCCTGGCTCTGGGCAAAATCCATGTCCCAACTCTCATCCTGCCCGGCAACGCCTGCATTTGGCGCTGATTGCTGAGGTGCGGCATCTTTTGCGAGTTTCGCCTGCAGAATCTCATAGCTCAATACCTGCACCGCCATGGCGAGGTTCAGCGAGCTATAGGCTTGTCCGGTGGGGATATTCACGTGGTAATGACAGCGCTGCAACTCTTCGTTCTTAAGCCCTCTGTCTTCCCGACCAAATATAATCGCGACCTCATGACCCTGCGCATGCTCTGCTACGGCAAGTTCGCCACAGCTTTTCGGCTCTAGCATTGGCCAGGGTATACGCCGATCACGTGCCGAAGTGCCCACAATTAACTGACAGTCGGTCAATGCTTCATCGAGGGTGGCAACCACTGTCGCGTTTTCCACCACATCGACAGCGCTGGCTGAACGCCAGACGGCCTTCTCGTGAGGAAACTGTAGCGGATTGACAAGATAAAGCGCCGTTAGCCCCATATTTTTCATCGCCCGTGCCGCCGCACCAATATTGCCAGGGTGACTGGTTTCTATCAGCACAATGCGAATACGAGGGAACATTGGCGCAAGCTCAGTGGGTTCGGGGGATTTTTCGGACATATTTTTGCTAGGCTGATGACAGAGGCGCGCCATTCTACAACTTGTGCCTGAGTGACACTATACCCCGCGTCTGGTTCCGGTCGGCTGAAGTAAAGACGGCTTGAGCTTATTATATTAGCTGTTATCATGCGCCCCCATTGAGGCAGCCCCTCAAGCGTCAGGCTCTGATACAGACTAAGGAAGGAATACTATGCAACCAATGGCAAATATGGCTTTGCGCGCAGCCCGTCAGGCTGTATCAAAAATAACCCAAGCATTCGATCGCCCGGACTTAATTCGGGTTTCAAGCAAAGGTCAAAACGACTATGTCACTAATATCGACAAAGATGTTCAGTACATTATCATCAGAGAGCTGAAAAACGCCTATCCAGAGCATTCCTTTCGTGGCGAAGAAGATCAGAGCAATCTGAATAATCCCGAGTCTGACTATGAATGGATTATCGATCCTATCGACGGCACAACTAATTTTATCCATAACGTACCCCACTTCTGTATTTCAATCGCTTGCCTGAACAAAGGGAAAGTTGAGCACGGCGTGATTCTTGACCCCATGCGTCAGGAAGAATTTGTTGCCAGCAAAGGCAAAGGTTGCACCGTCAATGGTCATCGCGCACGCTGTGGCGACAAAAGCTCACTGCTCGGCGCCCTGATTGGTACCGGCGGTAATCACGCCGAATATGCACAACATCAAAGCAACGTTTACCAACGCATGCTCACCGAAAACGCTATGGTCAGGTCAGCAGGCAGCGCCGCACTGGACCTGGCTTATGTTGCCACCGGCAGAATGGATGGCGTTTGGTTTAAAGGGTTAAACATCTGGGACATGGCCGCAGGCGTACTGATGATTCAGGAAACCGGTGGTTTGTTGGGGGATTTCAACGGCGGTGCGGGACACTTGCAATCCGGCGATATTGTCGCCGGATCACCCAGAGTCTTTAAAGCGCTGGCACCCATTGTCAAAAAGAATTTCGCGCAGGCAAGCACTGACTGATAGCCCTGACCGCCTTAAACGACCAAGTCAGGATCTTCAGCGCCTTCCTTGATGGGTATCGCCAGATCTTCCTTGGAGATATTCAACGCTACCAGCACATTCGCGGCAACATAGATCGAGGAGTAGGTACCCACACCAACACCGATGATCAAACCTATCGCAAATCCGCGGATCAATTCGCCGCCGAGGAAAAACAAGGCAAACAACACCAGCAATGTTGTTAACGAGGTCACAATGGTTCGACCCAACGTCTGACTTAAAGAGAGATTGATCACCTCAAAACTGTTGCCTTTACGGACTTTCCGGAAGTTCTCACGAATTCTGTCGGACACCACGATGGTGTCGTTGAGTGAATACCCGATCACCGCAAGCAAAGCCGCCAGCACCGTTAAATCAAAGTCCCACCGCGCGATTGAAAAAATTCCAAGGGTAATGACTACATCGTGGAACAAAGCAACCACAGCACCAAAGGCAAACTTAAGCTGAAACCGGAACGCGATGTACAACATCACCAGCGCAAGCGCGGTAAGCATACCCAGGCCGCCCTGATTAGCGAGTTCTTCACCTACGGCGGGCCCAACAAATTCAGAGCGACGCAATGACACATCTGCATTCGTTGCCGTTCTTAATGCGTCAATAATGCTGTCGCCTAATCGGGCATTTTGTGCTGCATCAAGTGCTTTCTGCGGTGGCATGCGAACCAACACATCACGCTCTGAACCAAAATACTGAACAACATGGCCGTCATATCCTGCGTTATCTAGCTGACGCCTAATCTCTTCCGGGTCTGCCGCCTGTTCATACACAACCTCAACCAGTGTACCGCCGGTGAAGTCCAGTCCCCATTCAAGCTGATTAATACCTAACGATATCGCCGAGGCAATCACCAGCAAAAGGGATATGCTCGCCGCAATTTTTCGGTACTTCATGAAATCGATGATCTTTACCGGCTTTTTCGGCGTTCTGCGCCAAGCTTCTTGATCAGTTTCAGCGCCACCGTTGGCAGGATTATTGAGTGATGCATTATCGGACATAGAATTTTCAGCCATCTTATATCGCCAACTTCTTTACATTACGCCCACCGTAGATCAGATTAATGATCGCCCGGGTGCCCATAATGGCAGTAAACATTGAGGTTAATATGCCGATCGACAGGGTGATTGCAAAACCCTTCACGGGTCCTGTGCCGATACTATAGAGAATCACCGCGACAATCAGCGTGGTGAGGTTGGCGTCAAAAATTGTGACGAAAGCCCGTTCAAAACCAGCATTGATCGCCCCCTGAGGCGACATGCCATTAGCTATTTCTTCACGAATACGCGAGAAAATAAGCACATTTGCGTCGACCGCCATACCCACGGTCAAGACAATACCGGCGATACCCGGCAGCGTCAGCGTCGCGCCGATGCTCGACATCACAGCAATCAGCAAGACCAAATTAGCCACCAAAGCAATATTGGCAGCGATACCAAACACTTTGAAGTAGACCAACATGAACAGCAACACTAGCCCAAGACCGACGGTCACAGAAATGGCACCTAGCTCAATGTTCTCTTGACCCAGGCTTGCACCCACTGTCCGCTCTTCAGCGATAAACATTTCAGCCGCAAGCGCACCGGCACGCAGCAGCAAAGCAAGATCCCGCGCTTCTCCGGCCTGCAGACCCGTAATGCGGAACTGAACGCCTAATGCCGCTTGCACCGTCGCAAGGCTGATCACACGTTTTTCAACGTAAGGTTTTTGAATCTTGACTTCAACGCCATCGATCATCTGGTAGGAATCACGGGTTTTCGTCTCAATAAACACCACACCCAAACGACGACCAATATTGTTACGCGTCGCCCTGTGCATCAACTCGCCGCCCTCACTATCCAGCGTGATATTCACCTGGGGTAAGCTTGTCTCTGGGTCAAAACCAACTTTTGCATCGATAACACGATCACCACGCACGACAATTTTGCGCTCAAGATTCGCAGTACGGCCTTCATAGTCGAAACCCAGCGTGGTTGAACGCGGCGCATTCGGCTGCGCTTCCATTCTAAATTCTAGTGTCGCGACCTTACCCAAAATATTTTTGGCAATGGCCGGGTCTTGCACACCGGGTAAATCCACCACAATACGGTTACGACCCAAACGCTGCACAAGCGGCTCGGAAACACCCAACTCATTCACCCGGTTTCGCGTGGTCTGAATATTTTGTGAGATGGCGAAGTCTTCAATTTCGTCTACCATGGCGCTCGTCAATGTCATGGTGATCGCTGGCAGACCATCGTCCACGCTCAGCATTTCAAATTCACGGTATTGGCTAGCGAGCAGGGTTCTTGCCTCGTCTCGCACATCTTCTGACGTGAACTCCGCCTTCAATACGCGTGGCGCCGGGGAAGATACCGTTTTGTACCTTAACTTCCCTTCACGTAGTTTGCGTTTCACATCAGTTTCTAATGTGTCGATTCGGTCACTGATCACCTTCGCTGTGTTTACCTCCAGCAAAAAATGCACACCACCGCGAAGATCGAGTCCGTACTTCATTGGCTCTGCGCTTAGGTTAGCCAACCAGTCCGGTGTCGTGGGCGCCGTGTTCATCGCCACAACGTAGTCGCCAGGTAGATCATGCACAGCCCGCTCAACCACCGCTAATGCCTTAATTTGCGTGTCATCATCGGGCAACCGAATCTGGGCTTTTCCATCGATTATTTCAGGATTGAAATGGGATAAACCGGCGTCATCAAGACTCTTCTTCACAGTCCTCAACGTACGCTCTGTGACCTCTACACCACCAGATTCACCCGAGACCTGCAAAGCATAATCCGGCGGATAAATGTTCGGCATTGCATAGATCAAGCCGAGGGCAAGGGCGCCGACGACGATAAGATTCTTCCAGATAGGATACTTGTTAATCACGACAGGCTACTTTTACCAGATGTGTTTAATACCTGCTGCCCAAAGGCAGCAGGCACTGAAGTTTCAAAAATAACGTTAGATACTTTTTATGGTGCCTTTGGGCAAAGCGGCCGCAACAGCACCTTTTTGCACCTTGATCTCAACCTTGTCGGCAATCTCAACCGCAATGTAATGGTCATCCACCTTGGTGATTTTTCCCAACATGCCGCCATTGGTCACAACCTCGTCACCTTTGTTTAGGCTGGACACTAGCTCTTTGTGCTCTTTCGCACGCTTGCTCTGCGGGCGCCACACGATGAAATAGAACACCAGAGCAAAAGCCACAATGATAAAAATGTCCATGCCGGGCAAAGGACCGCCGGCGCCAGCATCAGCGGCCTGCGCCGCGGGGATAAAGAAGTCTGTCATAAGATATGCTCTAAATTTCAGGAAACCGAGGGTTGCGTATTCTCCCGAATCGAGCCACCAGAGGCAAATAAATCATTGATTTAAGGACGGTTTTGATCAGGAGAATGCAAATATAGCGTCGAGGAGCGTCTTTTCAATAGCCAACACCCTAACTTTCGCCCTTTTTCGACGAAAAATGCCAAACACGCGATTAATCACCGTCTGATAGCCCGGGCATCAACAACGGGGTTCTAATGACAAAAACCACAGCATGCGCCATTGTTCAAAATTCCTACTACCAAACTCCGCAACACCAAATACGCTGACCGCGATCGACGAATGATTTTTAGCGTGATCGCCGAACGTGGAAGAGGCAAACGCTCAAACTTACATCAGCCATACGAAAGTTGGATTTAAGAAAAAGCTTACAGTCAGCTCAAGACGCTGTCAGGCCTGCTTCCTACACCCACAACCCAACTTGTAAGCAGTCCATTACAAAATAACCTTAGCAAAAGCGTTAGTTTTTCTTATATTGGAACATACATGATGACCGCGGGAGATTTCTCCCTTAAATACATAACGTAAGGAAATCATTATGAGAGAGTTAACAACTAACGAGATCGATCAGGTTTCTGGTGG
>CAJXBG010000047.1 GCA_913050215.1 uncultured Gammaproteobacteria bacterium | reverse complement strand
GGATTGATTCATTTTCCCGGAACCAGTTTATGGTTAGCGAGGTCTATAAGCGTTACAGTTACATCATTTCAGGCAGCAAGTTATCCAGATTTTGTCACACAAACCCGTCATCAATGGCTTGTCTTTTAAGTGGATCATCAAACCCATTAGCTTCTTTTTGTTGCTAATCACGGTCCAATTTTCGAAGGCCGCTCAGCAACAGAATCTACCGAGCCTTGGGGACACAACATCAGGGATCGTTTCACTTGAACAGGAACGCGCGCTTGGCCAAGATTTTCTCAGATCCCTCAGAGCGCAGGCACCTTCCGTTGACGATCCGCTACTCCAATCATATCTCGAACATCTGATCTACAAACTGGCATCTCATAGCCAGTTGCAGGACCGCCGGCTCGATCTCGTGATGATTAACAACTTTACGATCAACGCATTTGCCGCGCCGGGAGGCATTGTTGGAGTGAACCTTGGATTGTTTCTCTATGGTGAAACGGAACACGAAATTTCTGCCATTCTCGCGCATGAACTTGCGCACTTGAGCCAAAGGCATTTTGCCAGAGGCATTCAGTCCGGCAGAGCGGCCAGCGTGAAAAATCTGGCAGGACTGCTTGCCGGAATAATTCTGATCGCAACAACCGGAAGCGACGCCGGGCTTGCCGCCATTACAGCTGGACAAGGCGCAGCCCAGAGTGACATGCTCAGAAATAGCAGAGCCCGTGAAGCAGAGGCTGACCGAATCGGCATCCTCACCCTTGCGGACGCCGATATGGACCCCCGGGCTGTTGCTTACATATTTGAACGTCTTGAGCGCGCAAATCGATTCAATAAAACCCGTATTCCTGAATTCCTACTCACCCACCCGGTGACAAAAAATCGAATTTCGGATTCCTACAACCAGACGCGTCGATACGAAAACAAAACCTTCCCATTGAATCTTGATTATCATCTGATGAAAGCAAGGGTGACAGTGCTTGCTGCAGACTCCAGCGATGCCGCGATCGATATGATGAGCGGCTGGTCAAAGCGCACTGATCCAGTGTTAAGAAGCGCTGGACAATACGGACTGGTGATGGCGCATCTGGCGAACTTCGACCCGAAAGCCGCGAGAAAGCATCTGCGACCATTGCTCGCAGCAAAACCCAGCAAGATCGCCTACATACTCGCCGATGCAAAGATTCACAGCAGCGCTAAACGCTACGACGAAGCCCTCGAGATTCTGGAAGAAGCTCTGGCCATTAACACAAAGAATTATCCAATCACGATGGCCTATGCTGACGTTCTTCTCAAAGCAAATAGACCTCAGGAAGCGGCAGACGCACTGGTCCTGCTTGTCCCAGAACGACCAAATGATACTGAGGTTTGGTATCTATTGGCGGAAGCTTACGGCCTTGCTAACGACATCATTGGTGTTCACGAAGCACGGGCAGAGTATTTTGTGCTCGTTGGCAACCTGGAACAAGCGATCAAGCAGCTGAGCTTCGCGATGCCATTAGTTCAAGACGATTTTCAACTAAATTCGAAATTTCAACTTCGAATCCAGCAGATACAGCGCATGAGGCTAAAAGCCAGAAGGTCCTAGATTTTACCAAAATAAACAAGAAAGCGTGCGCGACACTTAGCGAGCACAGTCTGCTAGGTCAGCGTTTTTGAAAAATTCACCATTCGCTCTAGCGGCACTAATGCTTGCCTGGCAACTTCGACATCAACTTGAATTTCGTTGACCCCATCGCGAAGGGTGCTGTGTAGATTTTCAAGTATGTTCATCGCCATCCAAGGACAATGAGCACAACTGCGACAGGTTGCCCCGTTACCGGCGGTTGGTGATTCAATAAACGTTTTGCCAGGAGATAACTGCCGCATTTTGTGGAAAATACCACTGTCTGTTGCCACAATAAATTTATCGTTAGGCAACTCCTGAGATGCCTTAATCAGTTTCGTTGTAGAACCCACCACGTCGGCCAGATCAACAATTGCTTCGGGAGATTCTGGGTGAACCAACACCGCTGCATCTTCATGCACATGCATCAGATCTTTCAAACCACTCGCCTTAAATTCCTCATGAACGACACAAGAGCCATGCCACATCAGCATGTCAGCACCGGTTTCTTTTTGTATGTAACCACCAAGATATTTATCAGGCGCCCAGAGAATTTTGTGCCCTTGATCCATCAGATGTTCTGCGACCTCAAGGGCAATGCTAGATGTAACAACCCAGTCTGATCGTGCTTTGACGGCAGCTGACGTATTCGCATAAACAACCACGGTGCGATCCGGGTGTGCGTCACAAAAAGCCGAGAACTCGTCGATAGGACAACCCAGGTCAAGAGAACAGGTCGCCTCTAGGGTCGGCATCAGAATGCGCTTTTCCGGGTTCAATATTTTCGCTGTCTCACCCATGAACTTGACGCCGGCGACAATCAGGGTTTCTGCATCAACGCTGTTTCCAAATCGCGCCATTTCTAGCGAGTCCGAGACGCAGCCACCGGTTTCCTCGGCCAGCTCTTGAATCGCATCGTCGGTATAGTAATGGGCAACTAAAACAGCGTTTTGCTCTTTCAGTAGTTGCTTGATTTTTTCACGGTAGCTCTTTACTTCGTCATCACTAAGGGTATGACTCTGGTGTAGAGGAACTTCAAACGCGCTCATGGCCATTTGTAGACAGGTATCTCTGGAATATTAGCGTATTATAACCAGATTAATGACGCATCCGAAAAGGACATACGGCAACTTTCGGTGATCGTCCCTTGAATTGGCTAAAGTGGTAAGAAATCCCCATGACAAACATCGTGTTCCTGGTTAGCGAAACCGACACTATCATCGAAGGTAATTACCTGAAATTTGCCAATGAAATGCTTGCTCGTGGCGCCAATAGCCACATTGCAGTGGTGGACTCTCTGGCACTTGTAAGATCATCGATTGTTATTCAGGGTTTTCAACTCACGACACCACTGCTGACAAATGAACCTTTTCCAAAAGACTTATCTACGTTTGAATTAGCAGAATTTGACATTGTATGGATCATGTCGCTGGGTTATCGAGAGAGTTTTTTGGACAAAATGCAAATGCTCTATGGCCTGCCCGACAGCTGTCGTATCGTCAATTCACTCAATGCCCTGATGCACTTTAAGAGCAAGTACTTTCTCGCTAGCCACGCGGAAACATTTGCACACCCGGAGACCCATGCATCAACGAGCCCAGAACAACTTCTCGATATCGTCCAGTCCGGTGGCAAATGGATAGCGAAACCACCCGCAGGAAGCTTCGGTAAAGAGGTTTATTTGCTCACTCAGAATGATCCTAATGCCGCAGTTATCCTCGACTCATTGACCGGGCTAGCGCAAAATAAATATTGCCTTCTCCAGCGATATGTTGAGGAGATAGAGGCAGGTGAGAAGCGCGTTATCTTTGCCGGCGGCGAAGTGGTTGGCCAATACATCCGAACGCCAACTAAAGACCACCGCACCAATATCATGCAAGGTGCTGCCGCTACCCTGTGCGAGCTTACCGATGAAGAATCGACATATTGCGATAAAATCGGGCAGTTAATGAAGTCCTACGACGCTGAGTTTGTTGGCATGGACCTCGCATACCCTTGGGTGATTGAGTTCAATGTCATTACCCCTGGGGGTATCGATACGATATCCCAATTAGGTGGGCCAGACCTGACCAAAAACGTGCTCGATAAGATTCTTTGAAATTGCACCAATCCAGTCTTGAGTTTTATCTTCAAACAGGTATTATACCGGCCTTCCCTTTTTGGGCCGTTAGCTCAGTCGGTAGAGCAGCTGGCTTTTAACTAGTTGGTCCCGCGTTCGAGTCGCGGACGGCCCACCAAATTGGTATTTTGCAACCTGTCTTTTGCTTAGCAAAAGACAGGTTGCATGACTGAAGCGCGCCCAGTGACTCAGGAAGACACCCCCAACTCCCGACTTGTCAACATAGCTTCATAATCGCCAAGTATCGTTCTGAACACCCATCTGTAAGAGCTTTGTACTAACTGACCTATTGCTGGAGAGGATCTACCCGCATGTTCGGGTTGGCAAGCCTTTACCACCGGTAACACGACTACGTCGCTCTAGTAGCATCACATCGTGCCAGGCGCCATCGACATGGCCATATCGTTCTCTGTAACCCACCTCACGAAAACCAGCTTTTTTGTGCAAAATAATACTGGGCATATTATCGACAATGATGTGTGCCTGTAGCGTCCAGTATCCGGCTACCTCCGACCCGACCACCAGCGCGTCTAGCAGCGCGGCAGCAACCCCTCTACGTTGCGCTTTTTCATCTACGTAGACGCTGACCTCAGCGACCCCTGCGCTGCCTCAGTTGTCGGCTACGGGTGCAAGTGCTGACCACCCCAGCACCATACCAGAATCATCTCGAGCAACATTTCGACAAATTTCCAGATGTCCTGCATTCCAATCTTTCCAGCGCGAAGGTGTTGTCATAAAAGCGGCAATCCCGGTCGCTAAACCCTGACCGTAAATTGTACGAACCTGCACCCAGTCCTTTTTTAACATTTCTTCGATGTGGATTTTCATACCCTTAACCTAAGACCAACTCAATACGACACCTAAATGTTAACCCGAAATTTAGATGTGGGACCAACGATTTTGCAACGAAATGACTAAAACCTACCTGATTCACCGTCAAGCAAATCAAAAACTCCTTCCTCCTGCAGCACGCGCATACCCAGCCGTTGCTTCGAGATACCCGGACGCAGCAAATAGTCAAAACTGAGTCGACCTCCGGTTTCATCCGCTTCAAAATTACGACAATCGACCTGATGAGAGACACTCAAACTCTCACCAAGCTCTATCAAATGCGACGAAAACATAAACAGACAATCTACTTTAGACGCAAAACGTTTCAGAATAGCCAACGAAGCATCAAGCGCATCTTTAACGTTAGTCCCTTTAAACGGCTCATCCATAATCGCCACAACGCGATAGCCTTCTGCTATCGCCCTCGCCACTGCTTTGGCCCTCAGTGCCTCTGCTCGAAAATAGCTCACGCCGCCACGCAGGTCATCGTTAAGAGATATTGTACTGAACAACCTTTGTGCAGGGACAAAGCTGAAACTTGTTGCAGGCACACCCATGCCAAGGTGCGCCATGTAGTAAGCGATAGCAAACGCACGCAGGTATGTTGTCTTGCCCGCCATATTGGGGCCGGTTAGAAACAGCACCCGATGTTTCTGGTCAATTTCTACCGGATTGGCTACTGGTTTCTCCAAGAAAGGGTGTACTACATTTTCTGCACTCACCCGAAGCGGACCTTCTTTCAAATTGGGCATGACAAATTTGTTATCACGTGTGACATCTGCCATGGCAACCAGCGCATCAATCTCATAAACGAGCACTAACAAACGCGCCAAAGCTTCCTTTTCTCGCAATCGGAAGACCTGATCAAGCCGGAGAATTTTCCAAGCCCAGCTTCCTACCTCTTCAGCCGGCACCGTCGTCAATTCGGTGTCGTTTACCAACACACGCATCTCTTCAATCAATGGCGCAATTTCTCCTACCGCTGATGCTAATTCGTCGCGCAACAGGAATGTCCGTAGAGAGCGAATCAACCTGCTAGCCAGTTGGACACCTCGCACAATACTTAGGTAGTGACTGCCATGATTGGCCCATAGTGCAAATGCACCCACCGTGAATTCAACGGGATTTTCTTCAATTACCATTGGCATCACTTCATGGGCATAGTGATCGGTACGACTAGCGGCATAAGCAGAGGGCAGCTTTGTAAACGCTTCCCGATTTACCAGAATAAACGTGATGGCGTCTTGGGTTGCGCGAATTCGTTCAGGGTTTGACGAAGGTAATCCCATACGCTGCTTAAGTCGTCTGGCACCACCCTCGGTACGTGCCCGATTACAAAACTGAAAAAGCGTAGCATCGCCCTCTTCTGAGCTGAATATTTCAAGATCTTTCAGTGTATGCGCATCAAGAATCAGGCACTCGTCTGCGGTATTTTGAGAGGTTGCGACACTTGAAGAAGAATCTTCCATTGCTCGAGAATCCTGAATTCACCCCGCCCTTTTGGGCATCTGAGATATCATAGGTTTATTTCGTTAGGTTGTAACCATACACCGTCTAGTGCCCTGAAGGTTGATCGGTGCTTCAGCTTAGCCTATAAAGATAACCTTGAACCGGCATGTTTTTACTTTTCAGGATCCCGTAATGAACAAAGTAGACGGACTACACCACCTCGCAATTACGACCGCAGATATGAAATCCCAGATCGCGTTTTTCACAGAGATACTAGGCATGGAACTGGTAGCTCTCTACTGGATGCATGGCGTAGAAAATACCTGGCACGGCTTTTTGCGCCTAAACGATGAAAGCTCAATAGCCTTTGTCTGTAATCCTGATATCTCCAAAATACCTATTAGAATGGGAGAGACCCACGCCGGAAATCCCGGAGCCAACTGCGCTGCTGGTACAATGCAGCATGTTGCGCTCAGCGTAAAAAATCATGAAGAGTTACTTGCCATGCGCGATCGATTGCGCGCACACGGTGTCCCGGTGATGGGCCCGATGAACCATGGTATGTGTGTGTCGATGTACTTTGCTGGCCCCGAGAACTTATCTCTGGAACTCTCTTATTCCGATGAGCCCATTAATCAGGCCGCTTGGATAGATCCGGAAGTGGTTGAACTCGCGGGTATCAGTGCAGAGGAGCTTGCACGGTTCAAGAAGCCTGCTGATTTTACCGACAGTAAAGGAGAGGTTCCCCAGCCAGATATCGCAACAACGGCCGGACCTCATCTGACTAATTACCCTCCCGGCGCCTACGAAGCTAGCATGAGACTCCCTGACAAAGTCATTTGGGCAGCAGTAGAAAGCGAACCGCCGGTAGACTTGAACGCCTAAGAAAAAGAGCCTACCTCATCGATTAAAATGATGATGTTTTAAATTTAAGTTTGGAATCGCTTTTTATATGAAAATCGCGAGGGTTCGCTCAACGAACCAATATCCTGCAATAGTGCCCGCACCATATAGCGGCATCCTCACAATACTCGTCAAGACCTGTGAATCTGCAACACCACTTGGCTTCGTGCCGGCCAAGCGCCCAAACACAGCTACAAGTCCTAGCGCCACGATCACAACAAGCAACTGCCCCACTTCAATCCCAATATTAAAAAACAACAAAGCAACAATAACACTATCTTGGGGCAAGCCGATTTCAGCTAACGCCCCGGCAAAACCCAAACCATGAAGCAAACCGAACAGTGCTGATACAACCCAAGGCGCCCGGGTCATGTAACCTTTGTTTCCTCGCAACGCCTCCGCCGCGAGGAACACAATACTTAGACCAATGAGCGCTTCCACCGGCGCCTGCGCCAACGTTAGCAGCTCAAGCGACGAGAGGCCCAGCGTCACTGAGTGCGCTACAGTGAAACTGGTGATTACCTTAAATAGATTTTTCCATCCATGCACTACGTAAAGCAGCACAAGCACAAACAGTACATGATCAATGCCAAATATCAGATGCTCCACGCCTAGAACAATATACACCGGCACGGCCGGCACACTTTCTCCAACATTCAGCACTGGCCTCGACGATGAAATAAGGTGACTTTCTTCCTCGCCGTCACTCCCTCTGATTGTGACCATTGTATCGACCAGCGTCTTTTCAAGCCCCTCAATTTCAATAGTCCTCAACCCATCAGAATCACAGATGAGCTGGAAGTTTTCCTGAAGCGCAGCGCCGTTCACAAAAGACGTGATCTCACCTGCAGTGCAATTGGCTTTGAGTCGCAGATTGGGATAACGCCCGTTGATTTGGGGCTGCCTAAATGCAACCGACCAACTCTGATCGTCCAGTTTAGTCAACTTGACAACAGAGGGGCGCATTTCGTCCGCGACTGAAAAACCGCTCACAAGCATCAGCATGAAGAAAAAAATCTTCCCCAAGCAAACCAATACCGGATTGACCCTAGTCTTATCGATGCTCAATATTTGTCTGCTCTAGTAAGGATTCAAAGTAGTCCTTTAGCTTCTGGCGTTTCTGATTTTCTTGATAATCAGCCAATACCTTCATTTCTATCGATGCAATCGGCACAGCCGCAGGCTCATCAACACGTTCAAGTCGAACAAGGTGATATCCGAAACTGCTCTTAAAAGGACCCGCCCATTCACTGAGCAAAAACTCATCGACGACATCGGCGAATTCCCCTCCTAGGATATTGCTAATGTCACGCTTGCTTCGCGCGAAATACTGACTGTTCAGCATGGTTACTTCACCCAGATTTTTCCAATCACTCAGCGAATCTAATGTGAGCAGTTGTTCTGTAGCAAGGGCTTGTTCAGAAAAATATATCTGCGAAAAGGAGTAGCGGCGAGGCTCCGAATATTTCTCTATATTGAGCCGATAAAAACCTTCTAGTGTCTCGCTATCGGGGATTTCACCATTGATATCTTCAGCTAGAAACTCGAGTTTTTGCACAAGACGTCTACGAATAATCGTATCATCACGATCAAGATTGAGGCGCAGAGCTTCGCGTAACATCACTTCTTCTCTTACCCATGAATCTATCAGGGAACCCAGTTGTTGTTCTGTTGCAGGACTACCCATTTGGGCTTGCCATAAACTAGCAAGGCGGTTGCGGACTCCGTCATCAACGACCAAGACTTCCCTTTCGGTTGTGAAATAGCTTTCAGCGGCAAACAAAAAAGCGCCTACCACAATGAACCAGAGTATCGGCTCTCTCAACATTTTGATCTCAGCTTATCACCCACAGGAAAACTAACTTTTATTCTTGTCACGGACATAACGAGTATTTCCTCACAACGAACGGCATCGTAAATATGTTCAAACCAGCCTCGTTTTTTTGCGCAAATAATAGTCTTTTTCGTAGCTCGACGCGAATGTTCAACAGTGTACATCTACCGATTTTCTCAGTGTCAGCCCCTGGCTAACGAACAAATTTAATCCCCATGATGACGAGTAACCAATATTAATTCTTGAATCTCTTATACATGGACAACGCAGCCTTGAGGTCAAAGAGTTTAAACCCCTTGTCAGCGAAATCTTTGAGGTCGCTTTCGTCAGGAAAGGTGAAATACTCACCTCCACTTTGCTGATCTTTTGTCTCAGGCACATCACCTCTTTCGAAGATGTTGATCGTATCGATGATGAGATCACAACCATCGGCATAAATCTTTAGGACATGATCTAGGTATGATTCACGGTCATCCACTGGCATGTGCGTGTGGCCAATTATTCTACCTGTGTCGATCGTTGCATCATCAATATAATGCAACGTTGTTCCAATAGACCTTTCTCCCTTCAACATCGCCCAGAATGTTGCCATCACGCCTCGGTAAGCGGGTAACGTTCCCGAATGCAGATTGATGACCCCATAGGCAGAAGTGCCGATCACCTCAGCTTTCAAAATGACACCGTATCTGACAGATACGATAAGATCAGGGGCGAACTTTGCAAGTTGTTCAATACTGCTAGCTTGATTGATTCGGTTTTCTACCCGAACCGGATAGTGATACTTTTTAGCAAGACCATCAATGGTTAACAGTTCACCCTGTTGCTGGTTAGAGATAAGATCATTGAGGATACCCTGCTCTACAACGCTTAAGTCCACAAGCGCCTGCGGCTTTCGCTTTTTGTTATTCCCAACGCGTTCCGATACTAGAATAGCGATCTCGTGATGGGCAATCTCTGGCAATAGATAGTTGAGCGCAACGGTGCTTGCCAAATCCCTGTTTAGCAGAATCAAGATATTCATATCAGGGCTCTTTGAATTCCAAAGGCATATCAAAAGTCATCGTATCTTTTACCAGCTTCGAGGCATGACTCGTATCAAATAGTGAAGTCGCTGTGACTCGCAACATGACATCCTATTGGATGTCATTACATACTCTCATCTCTAGCTGTTTATCGGGCTTGCCATCGGTGCGCTGCATCAACCAAAACTTCCTGCGATTGTAACAGTCGTTCAAGATGCATCCTCATGCTACGCCTTTCGATTTGATCCACCATAACGCCCCCTGTGCCCGGTCGATAAATAAACTGGTGCTCGACTATTTGATCAAGACTTCTGGGCTCTGACAGATATGCCAGAAGCCTGCTCTCGCGAGAGTCTATCATCTTCCTGTATTTCTCAAGCATAGTCAGGAATTCTCTACGTCCTTCGATCAACCCCTTGTGATGGAAAGTTAACCACCAATGAGCTTCTACGCTTTTCAGCAGTTCAAGGCTTTGTTCAAAATCTACCAAACTTGACCAGCCATCACCGTAGTAGGGACCAAAAGACGTTAGATCTATATCGCCGAGCACACAAAGTCGCTCGTCATTATTTTCCCAATCGATGAGTAAACAGGAATGTCCGCGTGTATGCCCGGGCGTATGAATAATTTCAATACTGACGCCACCTAAATCAAACTTATCACCATTAGAAAACGACTGGACATCGGGACGACTCTGGTAGAAATAATCCTTAACCACTGAAGCTTTCCATGCTGCTGCAGGCTCACCTTCGTATCCAAAAATTTCCATCAATCCGGAGAGCGACGCCAGACCCAGAGCATCTTCCGCATGCGCAAAACACGAGGCTTCAGGAAACAAATGCAGACCGGCAATGTGATCCTCATGGACATGGGTCAGCAGTACCATGTCTACATCAGGCAGATTTGCCTTACGATCAACAACGCCCAAAGAGGGGTCGATCATCACGGTTTTTTCCTGCCCTTTGACTACCAAGGTATTTCCCTGTGGATATTTACCATTTTCACGGCCAAATAATATCGTTAGGGGTCCGATTACTCGTTCTGTTAACGCTTCACTCATTGACTACAAACTTCCCTCAACAAAAAACTGATTCGACCCGTCTCGATCTCTGCTCATCAGAATAGACACCAAATGACGTAAGGTAATTAATATAGGCATCGCCATAGACCATTAGCAATCTTCACCGGAGCGCGGTTCCGAAGTCCTATTTGGTCGACGCCAACGGGCACAATAACCAATTACCCACCATTCAGCCATTCGCTTTACCTTACCAGATGCAAGCTTTTCTAACGCTCAAAAAGCAAAAGGATTCAATGTCTATCACGCCAGAAGGCATATGCGCCGGTTATCCCATCGTGCAATCGTCGATGCTACATTTCTTCGCTGTAAACTGCAGTCCACAAAATCGTAAGCAGCATCATACGGATTTTTTTGGTTCGAGCCGTCAAGTATATTTTTGGTGGCTCTCCTGATTCATCTTGCAAGTTTCCGCAATAAGTTCTCCGATTTTCCTAGTCATGCCAAACCGCGCGGGCGAAAAGAACAAAGACTGATTGTTTCATCGCGAATGTATGCGTTGTGAAGATATCCGGGGCAACATGATTGATCACGCGTAACAATAGCTTGACCATCAACATCTATTGCGACTAGAGTCTTTGGGTCCTTCACCCCTAATAGCGTTGGAGTATATTCATGCCGAGCCTTCAAAAACTACCCGCAACTGCAAGCACAGATAAAATTATTGACATCATTTCTCGAGACGGTGCCCTGATTCTGGAGGATGTACTCGACGCCTCGGAACTTAAGCAGTTTCGGCAGGAACTCGATCCTTATATGGAGGCGACTGAAAATGGCCGCGATAAGTTTAGCGGACATCAGACTACCCGGACGGGCTCATTAATCACTCGCTCTGCGCGAGCCAGAGATATGGTCATGAATAAGACTGTAGTCGATGCAGCTAACGCATTTCTTGCACCTTATTGCCAGCGCATACAACTACATTTGACTCAAATCATCAGATTAAAACCCGGCCAGGGAAAACAGATGATTCATCGTGACCGTTGGGCGTGGGGAAAATATATGCAAGACAACATCGAACCACAGTTCAATACGATATGGGCGATCACCGACTTTACCGAAGAAAATGGCGCAACTCAGGTCGTACCCGGCAGCACTGCGTGGCCCGATGATCGTAAAGCAAAACCAGAGGAGATTTGTCAGGCGACGATGTCCGCCGGCTCTGTCTTATTGTATAGCGGTAGTGTCTTTCACAGTGGCGGCGAGAACAAATCTTCGTCTGATCGCATCGGGGCCAACCTAACCTACACACTGGGCTGGCTAAGACAGGAAGAAAACCAATACCTCTCATGTCCACCAGAACTTGTCCGGGAATACCCTACCGAACTCCAAGATATGTTGGGCTATACCATGGGCCAATATGCTATGGGGTACTACACGCCTCCTGAGCTACCAGGGAAACAACCCGAGTGTGTCAGCCCAGCGTTTGCTGTCCGAGAAGTAGATTCAGCCGCAATGGGCGGCGAAGACCTGCTTGATGCTACGAAGCAGTAACACTGAAAATTTATCTTATTACATACCTATGTATGTAAGCGGAGAAAAGAGACTATGAGCGAAGAGCAGCAAATTAAAGATGCTATACAAACCTATTTTGAATGCATGTATGAGTCCAGTGAAGATAAAACGCATGCGGCATTTCATCCTGATGCAAAGATAACCGGTTATCTTGAAGACGGGCTAAAACAGATGTCGGTAAATGAATTCGCCGATCTCGTCGCGAGTCAACAACCCTCCGCGAAAGAAAAAGGCGAACCGGCACGCCTCGACATCCTCTCTATTGACATCGCAGGTGACACCGCAGTCACACGCGTTCGTGATGACTATCTAGGACTCACATTCTTGGACACCTTATCGCTGCTTAAGACTGATGGTAATTGGCGTATTTACAACAAGCTATTCCACGTCGAAGGCAGCGCTTGATCAGCAACCATTATCGACGGTATCAAGCACCGACTTTCATTTCGGCGTATTGAATAAAATAGGACTCGAATCTTCGAAGCCGCACATATTGATGGAACTAAGGGCTACCGTAGGTATCCGATCAGACGTTTGTCGCTTCTAACGCATTGTAACGATAAAGCTTATCCATCGTATGATTACCAGCTGAACGCGCAGCTCTATTTCGCAACCAAGCTTTTATGCCAGACAGATGAAAAACAGTCGCATTACGACGTGAGCCATTTTGAATACTTGCTGTTCTGCCGCGGCGTAGGGCTTCATAATGTTGCAAGCTGGCGGCAGTGTCATCATTCGACGCCAAGCATCCGGCAATGACCGCTGCATCTTCAATCGCCATCGCCGCACCTTGCGCCATAAATGGCAAGGTTGGATGACAGGCATCCCCGAGCAGGGTCACCCGTCCCTGCCCCCAATGTCGCATCGGTGGTCGATCATATAACGCCCACTTAAACAGAGAGTCCCGGTCGGCATTATCAATTAATTGGTGTATATCGGAATGCCAGCCGGCGAAATCGGACTTAAGCTCGGCATAATCACCGGGCTCGGTCCAAGACTCAACATCCCAGCCTGCTTTTTCCACGACACAGACACAGTTAACAAAATCTCCACGACGAACATAATAGTGTACAAAATGTTTACGAGGGCCCCACCAAGCAGTCGACATAGGGCGAATCAACCCTTTCGGAAGGCGTGCCACAGGCACCATGGCCCGCCAGGCAACATTGCCTGTGTAGCGAGGATTTTGTTCACCCCATAGCCCAGCGCGAACAACAGAACGAATGCCGTCAGCGCCAATCAGCAGATCGCCCTCATAGCGCGTATCTCCGACCTGTATTGTGACACCACCGCTCCTAGCCGCTCTTTCCTCGTGAAAGCTTTCGACACTCGCGTTCACATGTAATTCAATTTCCGAGCGGTTTTTTGTGGCATCGACCAAAATTTTTAGCAGATCGCCCCGGTGAATATGGTAGTAAGGCATGCCATATTTTTTTAACGCTGTTTCGCCGAGCACAGACTCACTGATGACTTCACCGGTTCGCCAATGACGGAACTGGCTACCCTCTGGTAAAAATGCTTTTGTTCGAAGCTGTTCTTCCAAACCTAGATCATGCAGAACCCGACTACAATTGGGTGACAACTGTATCCCCGCTCCAACTTCGCTGAATTCGGACGCTTGTTCGAAGACGCTGACGCGACAACCACGTTTTGCTAAACAAAGCGCGGTGGTCAGACCGCCGATACCACCACCGGCAATCAAAACATGTAAGTCGTTTGCGCTAGAGTTCAATTCAGCTTCCTTGTGCAGCATAAATTGAGTCGAAAAAACCGAGTCAATTGAAAATCAATATTATTAGCTAAGGTTGAATCCACGGTGTCCTTCATCTTTCACTTCGTTTAGTTTCTGCCGATATGCTGGGGCGTCTCCTAGATAAATCATATGTCTCAATACGTCGTGACCCTCCACCTTCGAATTGTATCCCGTAAACCAGGACTTCGTATTTGCGATCATTGAACCCTCATGAAACCCTTTTACGTGCTCAAGCCATTCGTTTTCAGCACTCTGTTGCGCTTCTACTCTCGAGCAACCTTCCGCATTGAGAAACACAATGAAGTCCGACGCCCACTCCACAGTGGTTTCAATCGCGGGTGGAAAGTTAGTCGAAACAGACGCACCCTGAGGACCACCGAGCTTGAATTATTGTATCGAACATCAAACGCTCCTCTTGAAGCATTTGTGCGCCAGCGCATCCAGCTTTGCTGGGTCAAGTATACCTTCCAGACCAATAGCCACCACTTGGCACAGATCAACGCTGCGCGATTCAGTCTGTTTAACGTCACAACGCTTACCAACAATTTGAAGTTCGAAGGACCCACCTATCTCATTCTTAAACAAACCTTTACAACGTAACACTTCCGTCCCAATCCCGGAGGTAAAGCGCGTCAGGGCAGCACGGGAGACCGGCGCATCAAAACTGTAACTCCAACAGCCGTAATGTTCATGTCCCTGCATATCAATATCGGCGCTCGCAGCACGAGAATCAACATCAAGAATAACCGAGAGCGGCACGTCACAGTTAACACAGGAGATAACCGCAGCCGCATTCGTTAGATCAGCAAGCCAGCTATTTAGATTTTGTTCTTCGCCATCGGCAAGCAAATCCACTTTATTTAACAATATCAGGTCAGCAGCCTTGAGTTGTCGCCGAATCGTACGGCCGACATATTTATCAACCGCTTTTTCTTGCACCGACTCGGCATCCACGACAACAACAATTCCAGCCAGCTCAAGGGTTAGACCATTCCCATACTGAGACAGGTTGTTAACATCCGCGACGCCGCTCGCCTCAACAACAATATGCTCTGGCTGTGGATCGAGCGCCATGAGCGTTTCCAGCGCGTCACTAAAACCATCCGTCAGCGTGCAACATACGCAACCATTGGCAAGATTAATCTGTTTATCACTGCGAGACTCGATAAGCTGCGCATCAATGTTGATATCACCAAAGTCGTTGATCAGCAGCGCGATACGCTTTGGTCTAGGATTTAGACCTTCATTACTCCGAAGTATTCGGTTCACCAGCGTCGTCTTCCCGGCCCCTAGGTAGCCGCCCAATACAGTGAAGCCGATCATCAGTCCTCCGGAATTGCTGCCTGATGCTTCGTTCCTGCAAGCACCGTACCCCAGACCTTGATATCACGAATATGCATTGAATCAACACTCAGCGGGTCTTCTTCGAGAATGGCAAAGTCTGCTTTTTTACCGGCTTCAAGCGACCCTATTTCATCGTCCAAATGCATCTGGTACGCAGCAGAAATCGTCACGGCTTTAAGGGCTTCATAGGGGCTGATCTTTTCGATTTCGCCTAACACTCGCCCGCTCGGAGTGACACGATTAACCACACACCACATCGTATGAAGCGAGCCGAGTGGCGTCACACCCGCATCGGAGTGTATTGAAAAAGAAACGCCTTCGCGCAGCGCTGAAGCACAGGGTTCGATGGCATTTGCTCGTTCGGGCCCAACGGTGATGTCGTAGTGCTGATCTCCCCAGTACCAGATATGGTTCGAAAAGAAATTGGCACACAACCCTAACTTGGACATTTTTCGAAGCTGCGCTTGAGTCGTTAGTTGTGCGTGAGTAATGGTATGACGATGATCAAGCCAAGGATCCTCACGCAAGATTTTCTCAACCGTGTCTATCGCCAGCTGCTGGGTTAGATTTCCATTACAGTGCATGTGAACATTCAGCCCTGCACGGTGGAACGGACGTAACCAATCGGCAAACTGCTCTGGCACGGTTAAAAGCTGTCCGTGATCTTCTCCGCTGAAGTATCCAGGTTCATCGATCAGGGCACTAAAACCCTGAATCGATCCGTCAAGAACAAACTTGACGCCAGGGAAACGTAGTTTTTCAGTTTGTTTTTTCTGCAATTCGACGAACTGATCCGCAACCTCATCAAAAGCCGCTGCGGCACCTGGCATAGCAGGAATATTGTACTGCGCAACCCGCAAAGGATAATGCTCATCATTCGTTATCTGTTGCCACATGGAAAGCGCTTTGGGCGCAAGAATTGAAGCGCCAGCCAAGTCTGTGCAGGTGGTGATGCCTGCGTTTCGCGCCAGAGCGCCTAAATCCCTAATGGCCTGCTCCGTATGATTCACCATTTGTACAATTCGATTGCCTGTCTTACAAGACGACATCGCTGCAGGCTCACGTAACTCTCCATCTAGTTCACCATCACTATCTCGGCCGAGCCCCTCGATGTTCATGCCTTTGGTCACATTATTTTCTGCCAACATCGCGGTGTTTACTGTGGCGAGGTGCCCGCTGGCATGCTGTAAATAAATAGGACGAGTTTCCGACACTTTATCCAGTTCATGACGAGTAAGCCGAGCTTGATCAGGAAAGTAAATCGGGTCAAAACCAACAGCTACCAATGGCTGATCTGGATCATCTAATTTTGACTCGGCTAATTTCATCGCATCAATTAGCGCATCATAACTCTTGATACCCGGGGCGGAGGAACCATCAGGCAGCTTCCTTTCAAAGTACCCCACGTAAGGTAGGAGCATCATACCGCCTGCCATGACGTGAGCATGGGCCTCAACAAAACCCGGCACAATCACATGTTCGGAAAAGCTGTTATCGAGCTTATAGTCTCCCCAACCGGCTACCTCTTCCAGAGAACCCACGCCAAGTATGACCCCATCGCGGACAGCAACATGGGTTCCTTCCGGGTTTGAGGGATTCATCGTGATAACTTTTTTTGCCCGATATATGGTGATACTCAAGAGATCTTCCTTATTCATTCGATTGGCAGTTGTGCTCCAGACTAAGTCATCATTGCTTATGGCTCAAGTAACGAATCGAATACCGGGAAGACGGAGTTGAATCATGGGTCGTTTGGACTCGTCGTCTGAAAAAAATAGCCTATGCCGCATAGTTCTAGCGGTTGCTTGGCGCTTGGCGGGTCGAGTGAAACTAAATCCAAAAAAAAAGCGTTTCAGATCTGGGTTTGGGATTCGTTACCATCGCCAAGAGACGCACCTACTGCTGCGACACCGATGATAGGCAACCTACGGGCAGCGCCCTGTCTCCCGGAACTGTTTACCGCAGGAAGGAAGATTTTGCACGGATTCTGTCCCTAAGCACTGATCATCTCACCAGACGCTGAGTGACTTTGACCTCGCCTTTAGTCTGGCAAACCAAGTACGCGCTTGGCGATAATATTTAGCTGAACCTCTTTGGTACCACCGGCAATCGTCAAGGATTTCTGGTACAGCCACTTTTTCAGAAATGTCAGTTGCTTTGGATCTGCCGTCGCCTCATCCCAAAGCAGACCCTGACTACCCATCGCAGCAACCAGCAACTCGTCACCATCCTGAATATTGAGTGCATTTGTTAACTTAACAGCCGATGAAGTAAATCCCGGTGCATGCGACTGGGATTCTTCAATCGCCCTGCGCTGGGTCAAACGCTGGGAATGAGAGTTCATCTCAAAGATCGTTAGCCATTCTCTGAGCTGCGCATCAGAAAGTTTACCTGCGGAGACACCGACATAGTCCTTCACTAGATCTGGCATTTTACTCGTCTCGACGCGACCTCCCTGTGACCCCGAGATATTAATACCCGCATGAGTAGAGCGTTCAAACTGAAGCAGTCGCTTACCAACAGTCCAACCATGGTCGACACCGCCGATCAAATCTTCCTTGGGCACGATTGCATCTTCAAAGTAGGTTTCACAGAAGGGCGAGGCCCCAGAGATCAACTGGATAGGCGAAACTCTCACCCCTGGCTGGCTCATGTCGATGAGGACAAGACTTATGCCGTCATGCTTAGGCTTATCCGGAGATGTTCGCACGAGCGCAAAGATATAATCACAGTCTTTCGCATCGCTGGTCCATGTTTTTGATCCGTTAATCATGTAGTTATCGCCATCAAGTACGGCTTTTGTGCTCAGATTTGCGAGGTCTGACCCTGCACCAGGTTCGGAATAACCCATCGCCCAGGCACCCTCTCCCCTCGCGCATATGGGTAACCACTTGGCTTTCTGCTCGTCGGTACCAAATTCCAGAATCGTCGGGCCGATGTAGTTGACACCGCGCCCGGTTAAGGGCGTCCGAGCACCGATACGCGTCAGCTCTTCGATCAAGACTTTGTACTCTTCCTTTCCTATCGCTGCTCCGCCATATTCTTTTGGCCATGTTGGTACTGTCCAGCCCTTTTCAGCCATTCGCTCCAGCCAGAGCCTTGTGTCAGTCTCAAGTTCAATTTTCGAGCTGCCAAGCGGTATATATCCGGAACCGCGTGCGCCCTCCGGACAATTTTCTTCGAGCCAGCTTCTGGTTTCCGTGCGGAACTTTTCTAAACCACTCACATTACACTCCATACTAAATGCTTTTATCTCGTATCTCTCTGGTGTTAACTTAGCAAAACAAAAGCCTGCGAGAACATCAATGATATACGAACATATTAATTATCAGATCAGTGATCATATCGCGACCATCACATTAAATCAGCCAGACAGACTCAACGCTTTGACTCCCTTAATGCGCAAAGAATTTCTTGATGCCATGGTGGTTAGCGATAACGATTCAGATGTTCGCGTGATCGTCATAACGGGTGCCGGTCGCGGCTTCTGTTCTGGCGGGGATATGAAAGCCATGAGTCAAGCCACTGCTAAAGGCGGCCGTGATGCATTCAATGAGAGGGTCACACCTATAAGAGACAAAGTTGTGCTAGCGATGCGAAACGCAACTAAACCCGTCATCGCAGCAGTCAACGGCGCTGCTGCCGGTGCAGGCATGAACATCGCGCTGGCTTGTGACATACGAATTGCTTCCAAAACAGCACGTTTCGGACAAACATTTTCGAGACGTGGCCTGCATCCGGATTGGGGCGGCACCTACTTTCTACCACGCATAGTCGGTATGGCTAAAGCGTGCGAGTTGATCTGGTCAGGCAGAATGATCGATAGCGACGAAGCGCTTTCACTCGGCATCGTCTCCGAACTTACTGAGCCGGAAGAATTAATGAACAGAACACTTGCGATGGCAAAGTCCTTCGCTGACGGACCACCCATTGCTATTCAATTGGCTAAGCGTGCCATGTACAAAGCGGAGAATACGGATTTACGTGAGGCTCTTGAGTTTGAGACGTTTGCCCAAAATCTGGCGCAGGGTACGGAGGACGCGAAAGAAGGAATTCGGGCATTTGTTGAGAAGCGCGAACCAGAATTCAACGGGCGCTAGACATTTGTCATTAAATTGTATTCCCGGCAATTTTTCTAAGCGTTGTTAGCTTCCAACCCAAAAGCCAGCGAGTGCTCAACCAATAATTCAAAAAACCACCACCAAAGCCGGCCTGGGATCTAAAGCCTTGATAACGATAGCAGCATCGCTGTAGCATGATTGACTGCGCAAAAAGGGGAGAGGTACATGTCCAACGCAATCAGACATAGCCCTGAAGATATCAGGCTTTGGCAACATGAAGGCTTCGCAATCATGCCTGCGTTTTTCTCGAGGGAAGAGATCGAACCTATTTTTGCTGACTACGAACAGGTCTATGGTGAACCGCACAGAAATGCGACCGACGGAGAACCAAACCGCAAAACGCTAAAAACTCCGCTCGGGAAATTTAACAACGACCAATTCCGGAATATGGACACCTTTCCCTATGAAGGCTCACCGGAACTAATGATGCTCTCCCTGCATCCTGCCCTCATCGCTTTTGCTCGCGATGCTTTAGGGGTGCAAAAAGTACAGCTGTATCAATCACATACCTGGGCAAAATTCACCGGACTTACGGACTACGAACAGCCCTTTCATTGCGACTTTGGCAATCATACCCTGACGGTACCGTCGGACAACATAGCAGAACGCGCAGTAGATATTGTTGTCTATTTCACGGATGTCACCAAAGAACACGGTGCGCTGCACTACGTCACCAAATCCGATAGTAATCAGATACTGAGACCTGGCGCCATTGCCGCATCAGAGGAAAACCAACAGCTGGCGCTGCGAGCCAAAGAAAAGGCAATGACCTGCAAGGCAGGAGATATCGTCGCACACGGCATCGACACCTTCCATCGAGGCACAAATCTTACGATTAAAAACGGTTATCGCTATTCCATGACAATCGGGTACAAGGCAACCGGGAACCACAATGTTAGCTACCACGTCTGGCAAGCAGCAACCGGGCGCAACTGGACACCCATTTTTGAGATGGCGACACCCGAGCAGTTGGAATGTATCGGTATACCATTGCCAGGTGACCCTTACTGGACCAATCGGACGCTTAAACTAACCCAGTCGCGCTGGCCAAACTGGAACATGAAGCAGTATTTTGAGCAAGCCATCGTAAATCAATAACCCGTAAGTTCTAGATAGCCATCACCCACAGAAAGCCCTGATTCAGCGTCAATTACCTTCACCGGCCCCTCCCAATAGGGAAACGTTGTGTTAAGCCAATGATCTGGCCGAGGCGCCTTAATAATCCATTGCTTGCCTCTACCAGGCAACTCAAGCTGCCAGTGCAAAGGGAGGTTTCGAGCAGCCGAACCTCCGATTTTTACCGAGGCCTGTTGAATTGGTTTAAAAATCATATCCACTGCAGAGAGTGATTCTGATACTCCATTAGCTGAAACTAATGTTCCACTGTACCAATGTTTTCCATTCACTTGTCGAAGGCGATAAACCATCAAGGCTTGCCCATCATCCAAGTGGACCGAGAGCCAATCCCAACCTGGTTGGTCCGAGGCCAGAGGCTGAGAACTCCACTCCCTGTCGAGCCAGGCTTTACCGTCCAGCTTGATTTCAGACCCGGCATCTATCAAAGACCCAACAACACTAATATGGGGCTGACTGTAGTAATAACTGGCTTGGCCTTTCTCAGACTTTTGACTAAATCCGTTTTCACCCTGCAGCACCCAAGGTGTAACTGCATTCAGATTTAGCTCGATGCGTTTATCCTGAACAGTAAAGGTCAGCACACCCGGCACTGGCGCACTCGAATGTCCCACCAATGACCAGTTATCCAACCAACCTGAGAAAGCACCCTCAGGGTTCACTTGCACACCCGCCTGACCTATACCCCCGCGTGCGAACCTTTCTTCATACAGATGCCCCTCTGGCGTGCTTATTGCCGCATGGGCCATCCAGATTTGATTGTTCGACCAGCTGTCTCCGGGCTCGTCCGGGCTCATGGATTGCCTGAACAGCGTCCAGTGGACACCGTATTCACCCCCGGAATCATCTGTTAAGTTTGCTGTCAGGTACCACCATTCTATTTTGAATGCACTGTGAGGCAAATGATCTCGGGGGAACTGAATATTCTTACCTGGCACTACCGGGGCATAACCCGCGGGACTACTTCTGAGCAACTGGTAGTTGTCCGCAGCAAACAGGTCAGAAACAGCAAAACACATCGCCAAAACCAACAGCAAAAAAACCTGCACACTCCTCACAATCCCATACCACCTAGTTGTTTTAGGGCTACAGGCAATCTTCGACGAACCTGCAGCGCAACGATCGCCAGCGCACTAATCACAACCATAACGGTCACCATCGCTAATTGCATAACAGGCATCCAGGACCAGACGAGTGGCATCGTCCACCCGAAAGCGACGACATTAAGTTTATAAACCAGCATCCAAGAAAGCACCCAACCTAACGGTATCGCCAACAAACCGGTCACCATCACCATCAACAGCAATGGAAATGCAACAAGCTTAAACCATTCCTGAAAGGTCACACCCAACGAGTACCAGTGGGCGTACTCGGGTAATCGCTGCTGATGCACAGCGAGCAGAGCTGCCAATAAAGCAACACCGGCGACCACTAATGTCAGACTATTGAGTGCTGCTGTTATCTGAAATGTTCTGTCAAAAATTTCGAGAGATACACGTTTGATATCTGCTTGTCGGATCCACTCCCCCGGATCAATACCTTTCTCAATCAGGGTTTGTTCGGCCATCTCAAGCATCCCCGGCGCAACCCAGAGCGCAAGCCCCTCTGAACGTACATTCTGCCAGCGTTGCTTTACTACGTCAGACGGTAAGTAAAAACGATAGTAAGGAGTACCATAGTCGTGAAAAAAACCAACAATCACGTAACTGTATTGCTGTCCCGCCGACTCAAGCCTAACGGTTTCTCCCAGTGCCACCTGCCCTAAGTGTTTAACTTGCTCATTTGCCAGTATTGGTTGAGGATCAACTGACAAGCTAGCCCAAGGTGCACTTGCGTCGGATAACTGTTCGGGCAGTTGCATATCAACAATATCCGGCGCGCTCACATCAACGCCTTGCACTATAGCTGGTCTGCCCCTCCATCGAGTCGAAACGCCAGTTCTTTGATGACTTGCAATTCGCCATTCCGATCCGTCGGTGACGGCTAATGTATCGATATTCCCAACGGTACGCTGGATATAAATATCTGCGGAAAGCCGTATTTCCAACCAGTTGGAAAGCGCATCTCGGAACGAATTAACAAGCGTTGTGACCCCGATGTTTGCCGTTAGAGTCAGCAACAGCGCCATCAAGGCAACTCTCAATTGCGGTAGCTGGGCAAAAGCGTCACTCGCCGCCCATCGCAACTTCCAATTGCGCCTGGATAACCGGTTCAGCACCATCGAGTTTACAAACTGTATTGAAACTGGCAAAACCAGTGCTGCAGCGAAGAGAATCAAAGTCAGGACGACGAACCCATCAACAACCGTTTCTATTCTGTAAAAGCACGCAAGCGCTAGCGCGAAAAGTGGTAGTGAACTCCACATCATCACCATACGAGCGCGCTCATCCTGTTGCCACATGAGCGAACCGGATCGCCCTTCAATCACATTCATTCTCAGCCTATGCCAGAGCGGGCCCGCAAGCGCCAGTACTAGCCCTAATAACGTCATCAGCCACGCCAACAACATCTGATTGAGACCAAGTTCAATATCGGATTCAACAATCGCACCATAAAGTGACTGCAAGGTGCCCGCGACGGTTGGCAGCAAGACGCCGCTCAACACATATCCGGACATGAGTCCTCCCACCGTTCCTATAAGACTCCACCCAATCGTTTCCAGAATGATGGCAGCACCAATAACCTGCACACTCGCACCCATTTCTCTCAGTGTGTTGAATGTTCCTTGTCTCGACAGTAGCGAGAAGCGAACCGCGTTGAATACGATGAACAGTCCAACTGCGAATGACAACAAACCCATCGCAGCCAGATGTGTATGCAAACTCTCGGTCAACTGGGTCAAGTCCAGCACCTGCCGATTCTTTACCAATCTCAGGTTAGGTGGGAGCGTACTCTCGAGTTTCGCTCGAGTAGTATCATCCAAAGCGGTGACCGCGAGATAACTCAGATTTTCCTCAGCCAGAACCGAGAACGCTGCGCCTATATCCATAAACGCCCTGAAACCCTGCTGACTTCGAGATTGAATTAATGCCGGCGGCATTTTCCTACCGTTGGACAATACAACTTCATCACCCGGCAAAATATTCAGGCGTTCTGCCAATTCAGCGGAGTACCAACTCTGGTAACCAGGCTGAATAAAGGGAAGCCAACTATCACCTGCAAGTGGACTATTAGCCATACCACCACTGCCATAGGCAGCAGGAGGTAACGCTAACAGATCTACGGCAATAATCGGTATCACCTCACCCGAAGTAGTTAGCACTCGAGATTCGACCACAGGATACACTTGGGCAAACCCCTGAAGCCGAAGACTGATATATTCCTCAACGGGGATGCCGCCACCATCGGGATTGCGAATCCAATAGGCAGATTCCGCGCCCAGCAACTGATCAGCTTCACCATAACTCGCCTTGGCATGGTCATTGATCAACTGCACGGACGACCACAGGGCTACTCCAGTTAGTAAACCTATTGCCATAAACGCGGACTGTCCTGGATGTCGGCGATAGTGACTTAACAGTGTCAATAATACCCAGGTCAACTGACGCAACGTTTCCGGAAACATCATTTAGTTTTCAAGCGATGCGTTTGAGCGTCTGGACAAACGTCCACCGCTTAAATGCCATCTGTGATCCATGTAGCCAGCCATCTCCTGGCTGTGGGTGACGATTAACAAACCACTCCCGGTTTCTCGGGTTAGTTCCAGCAGCAATTGAATGACTGACCTGCTCGTTTCGCCATCAAGGTTCCCCGTAGGTTCGTCCGCCAACACTAAGCTCGGACGGTGCAACAGCGCTCGGGCTATGGCCACCCGTTGTTGCTGACCTCCGGACAACTGATGCGGCAAGCGCTTGCTAAGCGCACTGAGTCCAAGCCGCGTTATCAAATAAACAAGTAACTCCTGATCAACAGCCCCCGCGAGACGAGACTGCAGTTGAATGTTATCCATAACATCCAGTGTGGGTATTAAATGGAATTGCTGAAAAATCAGACTCAAATCAGATCTTCTCAAGGCGTTCCACTGCCTATCGCTAAATGAGGAAACTAGCTCTCCGTCAAGGAGAATATCTCCTGAATCAGGTTTATCTAGCCCAGCTATCAGATGCAACAATGTGCTTTTACCACTGCCACTTTCCCCCAGCAGCGCTGCCGACGCCGCCGACGGCAGGTCGAAGTTAACCTGGTCGAGGACCTTAACATTACCGTCTGGTTGACTGAATGTTTTGCTTACTTTCACTATCTCAAGCATATTTATCTCATGCATGCTCAGCTCAAACCGCATAATACTTAGTTTTGGGCTATTTGTTTCAAACAGTTATTCGATGATCAAATGAAAACTCGAGCTCTCAGTACTGACTTAAACCTTCCATGAAAAAACCAAGCAACGGATTTCGATGACTTACACATATAACATTCCAAACATAGACAGAAAGATCCAAAATTGATAATTTTGTCGCTTGCCCAAAGGCTCAACGTTAATGTTGATGACGCTGAACAATTATATCAGGAACAGTAACCTTCCCACGGGTAATCAATCTAAGCACATTGAAATTCGGGAGAACCTAAACATGAAGCACTATGCCGTTTTACTCACCAGCTTATTGCTCATCTTATTGGCGACACATCTGCCAGCAGCTAACGGCGCCGAGATAAACCCGAAAGTTACCGCAGCGTTAGCCTGGGAAGTGCCCGCAAATGAGTGTGGTCAACAACCCGCGCTTGCAAAAGGCGGCAGCGATCGCGATGAAAACATCAGTGGATTCGAGGTTCAGCGCACATATGGCCTCGACTCCAACACGCTGAACAGATATAAAAGAAGACAGAATCGTTGGTTAAAATGTATGACAAAATACAACCAAGGTATTGTCAACAGTATCGAAACGCTTCGCAACAGCGCCCAGTACGGTCTCACTGAATCGCAAGCAAAGATTATTTATCAGAAGATGGTTGATGCTCAAGCAGTACTCACGGCACAGCGCCCTGCTTCGCGATAAAAGTTAGCCAGCTGATCGGTGTTATCCTAGAAAAGCGCTTGCCGGAAGCATCAGATCCGCTTCACCACTGGATCTAACTGCGGCAAAATAGCTGGCGCTTCTCGGTAACACGTGTGCTGTAAAAAAGCGGCAGGTGGTAATTTTGGATGTATAGAAATCTGGATCATCGTTTACTTTTTTCATTGAAATCACGGCCGACTTCACCAATAACCAACCCGCGATGCATGTGCCTGCCCCCATCAAATAATTGAAAGCTGCAGTACTGGTCAGTACAGGGTCCTTTTTCCCCCGCATGATAAGCCACTCCGTAATCTGTTCCAGCTCAACAATTGAAGACTCCAGTGCACTAGCAACAGTCAGCAACGCCTCATGTTCTTTTGCACTATCGAGGGTTGACCGGACATCCACTAGCAAACCAGCTAATTCGGTAGCACCATCACGAAGCACCTTGCGACCAATAAAATCATTCGCCTGAATACCTGTCGTGCCCTCGTAGATCGTGGTGATTCTTGCGTCACGCATTAATTGAGCCGCACCCGTCTCTTCTATGTATCCCATGCCTCCATGAACCTGAACTCCCAGCGATGTGACTTCCTGCGACACCTCGGTTGACCAAGCTTTTGCGATTGGGGTCAGCAACTCTGCTCTCGCCAGCGCTGTCTCAGCGCCTTCATCACTTCCCCCATGACCCAAATCAAAATTCACAGCAGTGAGATAACAAAGCGCCCGAGAACCTTCCGTCAGCGAGCGCATTAACATCAACATTCTTTTCACATCTGGGTGATAAATAATCGGTGCGTTCTTTGTTATTCCTGCGTCCTGGTTAGCCACCGGCGGTTTTCCCTGAACTCGATCGCTGGCATAACTGACTGCCTGTTGGTAGGCCCTGTCGGACAACGCTACGCCCTCAACACCGACGTTAAGTCTTGCGTGATTCATCATCGTGAACATGTACGACAAACCCATGTTTTCCTCGCCGACGAGAAAACCCACAGCGCCAGTGCTGTTTTCACCGTAGCTCATGACACAGGTTGGGCTACCGTGGATACCTATTTTGTGCTCGACCGAGAGAGCATAAACGTCATTATGCGCCCCAAGCTCACCGGATTCTTCAACTAGGAACTTGGGTACGACGAAGAGAGAGATACCTCGAACACCCTCGGGCGCCCCTTCAACCCGCGCCAATACAAGATGAATAATATTTTCAGTCATCTGATGGTCACCCCAAGTAATAAATATCTTGGTACCGCTCAGAAGGAAGTGGTCACCATCAGGAACAGCTCTGGTTCTGATCGATGCAAGGTCAGAACCCGCTTGAGATTCGGTCAGGTTCATCGTCCCCGTCCACTCGCCGCTAACCATCTTTGCGAGATACATATCACGCAATTCGTCACTGGCATGGGACTGCAAGGCTTCAATGGCACCCTGACCTAACATTGGGCAAAGGGCGAAGCTCAAATTCGCCGCAGACCACATCTCCATGGCTGCAATACCGATACTCTCGGGCAAACCCATGCCACCGTACTCGGGATCACAGGGGAGCGCTGTCCAGCCGCCCTCGATGAACTTCTGATAGGCCTCCGCAAACCCACTCGTTTCCCGCACATGTTTATCAACAATCTTCGAGCCAATTAGGTCTCCCACAGTGTTCAGTGGGCCGAGCACGCCACTCGCGAATTTTGCGCCTTCCTCAAGGATCGAGGCGATGAGTTCAGCGTTACTTTCGGCAAACCGAGCCTGATTGTAAACGCGACCAATATCGGCAACCTCGTTCAGTACAAAATTGATTTCTTTTAGGGGCGCGGTGTAGTTAGACAAAGTTCTCTCTCTGGAATTATCGGATTAAAACGAAACTCTTTGGGTAGGCTATATCATCGTATTCAGTAGATGTGGAAGTATAACATTTCCGTGAAGCATACCCGAGTCAGATCTTTGCATTTTACGCTGGTTAAGCGCTATTCGACTCGCTGCTTGCTTCTTTTTTTGTGATCGGACTTTCGGCGAATTACTTGCAGAAATCGAGGACGACGCTGAATTCACTGAAGAGCTGAAGCTTAAACCGAGTTTCCGAATTTTTTAAACCCGCTTAGCTCGCGCGGGAAAGTGCCACTAGCAGAGCACAACACTCGCTGTAGCGCTCAAATCCAAAACCCAGCCTAGAGACACGCGGTTAACAGAGCTTTCGCCAAATCGGCCATTTGGGGTTTCAACGTCGTTGCAGGCAACCAGGTTCTCCACTCTAACGGCAAGTTACTGGTCTTTCTTTTCGGCTCCTTCACCATCAGTTTGGTCTGGAGAATCATCGCCCACCTCGGGCTCAGTGTTGGATTGTACATCACGTTCCTCTAACCATTCGCCGCCATGCTCTTCATCCGGCCATGGCGAAAAAGGGAAGGGTTTAATTTCAGAATTGAATGTTTGAAACTCGAGTATGTCGAACATAAACACACTCAGATTCTTACCAAATCGAAGTAACAGTTCGTTAACTTGCCCGGTAATCAACAAGGCAACAAACTGAAAAATTGCCAGCAACACAATAATCGCTTCGGCAACGCTATACACGATTGCAAACAACAACATGTACAAAGCTCGAATCCAGATATCTCTTCTCACCAAATTTTCTCTTGTATTCTCTTTCATCTTATTCCCTCAAAACTAATTTTTCGGTCGTACAGGTCTTACTCAGCAATATTAATACCAACTTAAAAACTGCATATAAATCAGAAGGATAACTCTCTCCTCACTAAATAGTCCTTCATTTACACCGTTTCACTCACCAATTAATGGTCAATTTGACAAAAATGCTATTTGGGAAATAGTTCCAAATTTATTGAAACTATATAAATTTGGGATATAATTCCCAAATATGAGCAAGACACTCGCACTCGCAATTCTAAAACTACTCCGACCGCTAGTACGCGTATTACTGAAAAATGGCGTTTCCTACGGCGAGTTCACAGAGCTGGCAAAACAGAGTTTTGTTATGACGGCAGAACTCGATTATCAACCTAAGTCCCGCAAGCAATCTGTATCACGTGTAGCGATGATGACAGGTATTACCCGCAAGGAAGTCAGCCGTATCCGCGGGCAGCAGTCGGCCAAACAAACTCCGGAGACGCCCGCCTCAGGACCTCAGTTACTGTCTCCCGAACCCTATAACCGGGGCGTTCGAATTATCAGCGGCTGGAACAGAGATGCTATCTACCACGATCACAATGGCAAACCCCGCATGCTCCCACTTGATGAGAAAGCCGGTAGTTTTGCTCAGTTAGTGAAAAAATACAGTGGCGACATACCCGCTCGAGCCGCGCTGGACGAACTCGTCAGGGTTGGCGCGGTGACAATCCCAAAACCAGGGTATGTAAGTCTGAGCTACGAGGGCGCGTACGTGCCCGACAACAGCCAGGATGCAAAAATCGAGATCCTCGGTAACAGTGTTGCTGATTTATTGGGCACACTTGAACACAACCTTAATGCAACATCGAACACCACGCATCTGCAACTCACCACAGCCTACGACAACTTGCCACGGTCCGCGGTTGACGCCTTTAGAAAACTCAGTCGCAAAGACGCTAAGGCACTACTTGCTAATGTGGATCGTTGGTTAGGGCAACGGGACCGCGACGCAAGCAGTGTGAATTCAACATCCGATAACGACGGTCGTATGCGTCTAGGCATCGGCATCTATTACATTGAAGAAGACATGACAAGCGAGAAAAAGATATGAAATTTGAGCACCTCATTATTAGTCTACTGACCGCGACCCTCCTCGGATGCGCAGAGGGTGGAACCGGTGGGACCGGTGCTGTCATCACCCCACTACCAACTTCAAACACCATATCTGGTAACGCAAGCAAAGGGCCTTTGCGCAATGGTTCGACTGTTCGAGTAAGCCGCCTCAACACAGATGGATCTGTTGCCTCGACACTGACGCAAGCAAGTATAACGAGCGACGCAGGTGAGTTCACTTTCGATATAGATGACAATGAAAGTAATGTCATTATAGAAACTACGGGACAATACTTCAGCGAAGTCAGGGGAGATATCGAGGGCGACATCACGCTTTCATCTATCGTTGAAATCAATGGTAACAATGAATTGCACAACACTAACTTGTTAACAACGCTCACCAGCCTAAGAATTCAGGCACTGATGAATGATGGCATGGCCATCCAAACTGCTATTTCTACAGCGGAATCAGAGCTGCTTGCCGCACTCTCGCCACTGTTACCCACCCTAAACTCCCCGTCGAGGTTTGCCGGCTCTCTGTTAATAAGCAGACGGCAGCAGAATTCGGATTTAGACAGCAACGCTTATCTTCTCGCCCTTTCAAGTGT
>CAJXBG010000046.1 GCA_913050215.1 uncultured Gammaproteobacteria bacterium | reverse complement strand
TACACATCGAAACTCAGGAGATTCGGGTATTTAAGGCCATCTATGATGAGAACGGGTTCAAACGTGCTGCGGACAAATTGTTCGTTACCCAATCTGCTGTAAGCCAGACCCTTGCAAATTTGGAGCGAAAACTAGAAACCATTCTGATGGAGCGAAATCCTCTGAAGCTCACAGAGCCTGGCATTCGATTCTTGAACTATGCCGAAGCAGTGCTGGGCGAAGAGCAGGGCGTGCTGACCGACATTAACAACATCAAAAACGGCATTCTTTCTACCCTGCTCCTCACAATGAACGGGACGATCAACGCCATTTATGGTTCGGCCCTGATCGCAAAATATTGCCAGGGCAGCCCACTGACGAAAATCAAATTAAATATCATGCCAAGCAGACAAATCATCACTGGCGTGATATCGGACTTGTGGGAAGTTGGGTTTGGACCATTTCAACAGAATATGCCGGTGCAACTCGAACTTGTGCCACTGTTCGAAGACACAAGAAGTCTAACCATCGGTAATAATCATCCCGATTTTGAAGCGCTACGTGATGACCCGGAAAAGCTCGCCAGACAAGTGCCTTTGATCGTTTCATACCTTGATGATCCTGACATGAGACCCGCCATTGACAAGCTTCGAAATTCATTTGGTACCATCTGGGAGATTAATGACCTGGAATTACGGATAAAACTGGTTGAGCAAGGTCTCGGCATGAGCTATCTCGACGCAAAATTCACCCAACAGCGCCATACAAAAGATCATCTCACGAGACTCGATTCCCTCACCTTTGCTAGTTTACCTCTCACCTTTGGCCTATTTTACCGCAAGAAGAAACAGCTATCTTCCGGCGCTAAGAGATTCATTTCGATGTGTGAAGATTTTCAATTTTAAAAAAATCAGTTCACTAGCTGATTCTGAAGCATGTGGGGCTTCACTAACAGCTTCTCAAGCCCTTCAAACAGCAACTCGACAAATATCGCCAATAGCGCAGCAGGTATAGCACCCTGCAAAATTAGTTCCGTACTGTTTAACGCAAGCCCCGTCACAATTGGTTCACCTAACCCACCCGCGCCGATAAAGGCAGCGAGCGTCGCCGTGCCAATACTAATCACCGCAGCCGTTTTGACGCCTGCCAAAATGGTGGGTGCAGCCATGGGCACTAACACATGCCTCAATTGCTGATAGCGGGTTAACCCTATCGCTTCAGCTATGCTTTTGAGCAACGGATCTATTGTAAGCAATGCCGTAATCGTATTCCGTAAAATAGGTAACAGCGAATAAAGGAACAAGGCGATGACAGCAGGAACCTGACCGATACCAAACAAAGGTATCATCAGCGCTAACAAGGCGATAGAGGGAACAGTCTGCATCAGGCCGGCTACGTAGACAACGATGCGGGAGAGTGTCGCAGACCTGAAGACCAATATGCCTAGGGGAAATCCTACAAGGCAACCTAAGGCGAGAGCAATCGATGTGAGTTTCAGATGAACGAGTGTATTTTCGAGCAATGACTCAGGGATTAAATCCATCAGACCTTTACCACCCGTATTGGGGGCAATATCTCGGGTCGTTATCTTACTTTCAACCAAAAACTGACTCGCAACTTCAGCAAAACTTTTACCATCAATCACGACGCTAGCATTCAGGTCACGCATGAGTTGGTCATCTATTTTACCCGCGAGTTGGTTGACAACTGCCTTAACTTCTTGCGGTAACTCCTTTCTGACAAAAGGCATACCTATGTACTGAGGGAAGTATTGTCGATCGTCTATCAGCGTCGTCAATTTATATCGTCGTAGATCACCATCGGTCGAATATGCGTCGGTAATGTCAATCTTGCCATCATCGATGGCCTGGTACGCCAGGCCATGTTCAATGCCGGTCGGGTTTTGAGTCAAGCCATAAAGAGCAGATAAACCAGGCCATCCATCCTCTCTGTTTAGAAACTCTAGTCCAAATGCCACACGAAGCTCTGTCTGTTCTGATAGCTGGGATACGCGCTCAAGCTTCAACCTCTTCGCAAGTGAATCTTTAAGGGCGATGGCATAAGTATTATTGAAACCAAAAGAGTCAAGGACTTCGAGAGGAGACTCATCAAGGAGCTGATTCAAACGTTCAGTCGAAGGTGAAGCATCGCTCACCTTGAGAATAGCCCGGCCGAGGGTACCAGAGTATTCGGGGTAAAGATCGACTTCTCCGTTTCGCAGTGCCTCATAACAAACAAGCGTGCCACCCAGTCCGTATTTTCGTTCAACCTCATAGCCTTCCGCCTCAAGCATTTGGGACAGCATCTCAGACAAAAGATAACTTTCATTAAAATTTTTACTGGCAACAACAACGGTTTGTTTTTCTGCTTCAGCGACGGCAGAAAACAAACCCAGGGTCATAAGTAGCGGGAAAACAAACCAATTCAATTGGCACCTTCCTGATCAAAGAGTCGACTGACATATTCATCAACAGGGTTCAATTCAACTTCACTTACAGCGCCTTCCTGAACGACCTCACCATCGCGAATAATCACCAGAAATTCTGCCAGCTTTCTCGCCTCGCCCATATCGTGAGTCACAAGAATAACCGAGCGCTTTTCGATCTTTTGAAGCGTGACAAATTCATCTTGAATATTGCGTCTGGTAATAGGATCTAACGCAGAGAAAGGCTCGTCCAGCAACATGAGAGGTGGGTCTAACATCATCGCTCTGCAGAGGCTTACCCTTTGCTGCTGACCGCCGGAAAGCATGTGCGGATAACGGTCGGAAAATTCTTCAGATAATGCCAACAGATCAAACAGCTCGCCGTAACGTTCGATTATCTTTCGATTTGACCAACCCTCAAGACTGGCAACCAGCGTGATGTTTTCTCTAACCGTGAGGTGAGGGAAAAGTCCGGCACCTTGAACGGCAAACCCCATTGTGCGTCGCAAATCTGGGAGACTTTTGTAATCAATCGGTCTGCCTGCTAGTAAAACCTGACCAGAGTCCGGCACTACGAGACCATTAATCAATCGCAAGAGCGTTGATTTACCGCTACCGCTTTCGCCCACAAGTGCGGTTGTCGCATCAAGAGGCAACTGAACTGAAACGTTTTTAATGACTGTCTTATCTTGAAACGATTTGCTTACGTTCAAAAACTCGACACATGAAGAAGACAAAAATAGCTACCTGTACAGCCGGTTTACTAACCGGTTATGACTGTCGCATTTAACCGAGTATAGGCAGATCAGGTGTCCTGATTCAAATAGGATCCGGCCGTACCTGTTATGTATTTCTGACCTAGACATCACCTTGGTCCTCAACGCCTGTCTTAACTATTCCAAGCAATGTGGCCAAATACGCAACTCTTGCACTAATGACGGCAAGATGGCGTCTTATTTATTTTGTCCGGCAATCGAATGATTTGTCGGTCACAGCGCCGTTTATCCAAGCCTCAAGCCGGAGAGGCTTGTTCTCAATATCGGTTTACGAAGGGCATCGTCGACTTAACCGGGTACGTGCGGGAAATGCTTAAAGCCAGTCGGTAACGGCTAAAACATATTGTTCAAGATCATCAAGCGCAGCTTCGCCTCGCCCTTCGGATTTTAGCGCTGATATTCGGTCAAGCACACGCCTTCGGGCGGTATCACCTTTCCAAACAGACCTTCGGTAGTCGTTCCAGCTTTCCTGTTCAACTTTATCAAGTTCTGAGGGAAAATTACGCGCACGATAACGGGTTAACATTTCTGGTAATCGGTTATCTTGAAATGATTGACTAAAGCGCATCAGATCAACCGGGGCGCTGTTTCTAAGTTCAGTCATGACTTGCTTGTCTGATGCAGAAAAGAATTCTCCCTGATACAGCATCAAATCCGGATCATCGTGCTGCTCGAAACCTCCCTGAGAGATCGCGTCCTGTATTTTCTCTACCACACCACTGGCTGTCTGTAATTGGCGGAGATGGGCCATACACTTTTCCATATCGAGCCCCAGACGAGTCTCCTGACCTTTGACCGTAGCAATTGGGGCAATGGCCGGGCAACGATTAATGTGTAACGTCTTCAGGGCGATGCGTGTCTCCCCTTCTGCCAAATCTTCCTTACGGGAAAACATCAAACGGTGCAGTTCGTTCGGTCCAGCCTTCAGCAGCGTATCGGGAGTCTGAGACAAATCAAAACAAATCACGCCGTTCGGGTTGGTCGGGTGGGCACAGATCGGCAAAATGATTGCGATACAGTTTTTAGCCGCGGGATACATCGACGAGATATGAATCACGGGCTGTTTACCCAGCGGATAAAGTTGGCTGGTGACTTTCTTCTTGTTCCTCAACTCGAACAAAAAATCATAGAGCTTTGGCTGGGCCTGCCTCAGTTTTCTTGTGACATCTATTGTTGCCAATACGTCTGAGACCGCATCATGTGCAGATTCATGTCCGATGCCATTTACCTCGGTAAGCTTTTCCAGTCGGAAGGTAGGTACATCCTGCTCATTTCGTGGCCAGACGAACCCCTCGGGTCTCAGCGCCTGAGCCATACGGAACAGATCAATCACATCCCACCTGGAGTTTCCTCCTTGCCACTCACGGGCATAAGGATCCAAAAAATTTCGGTAGAGCGTGTTGCGGGTAAATTCATCGTCAAAACGTAGACTATTAAACCCAGCGACACAGGTCCCGGACACGGTAAATTCAGCCAGGATCTTCTCGATGAATTTCGTTTCCGTTAACCCTTTGTCCAGCACCTCTGACATTTTGATGCCAGTTACCAGTATTGCATCAGGCGAGGGAAGCACATCGTCACCAGGCTTGCAGAATAGGTCCAGTGGCTCGGATATGACATTCAGGTCCATATCGGTCCTAACTCCAGCAAATTGCAGCACTCTGTCTCGCGCAGGGTCTATGCCGGTGGTCTCGTAATCGTACCAGTAGATTGAATCAGCCATAATGGGATCATCACACATCCGGGTTGCAGATCCAAAGCCCAATAGTCCGACCTTCACGAAAGTCCAGAAATTAACATTTGATGGATATCCGAAAATAACGATTTAGTGGATGTCCTGAATTTGAGGTGTTTATAATGTCGTTTTGTGCTGACGCGGGTGTACCCTGATTAACCATAAGCTATTTTTTACTTTGCTTGGTCCAGCGCTGGCCTGCTTAACTTACCTGCTGTTACAACTTTCTGGTTGGGACCATTTGGCCTGTTACACCGGTGCTATTTCCGCGCTCTGCGCAACTTGGTGGATTTTTGAGCCAGTACCTATTCCGGCGACCTCCCTTGTCCCGATTGCACTGTTACCGCTATTTGGCGTGCTATCACCCGCCGAGGTAGGTGCTTCCTATGGCAGTCCCCTGGTATTGCTGTTGATGGGCGGCTTCATCTTGTCCACGGCAATGGAGCGCAGTGGTGCCCATCTCCGTGTTGCACTGTTCATGGTTAACCTGTTCGGTGGCTCAAGCAGCCGACGGCTTGTCATGGGTTTTATGGCCGCCGCGGCAACATTGAGTATGTGGATTTCGAACACCGCGACGGCACTCATGCTGCTGCCGGTTGCGCTGGCAGTCATTGAACGCTCAAAAGATCCCAAGCTAGCGGTGCCTTTGCTGCTGGGCATCGCCTATGCGGCAAATATCGGCGGTATTGGTACCCCAATCGGTACGCCACCCAATCTTATCTTTCGCGAGATATATCAACAGACAACCGGCGAGGAGGTACTGTTTTTAACTTGGATGTCTTGGGGTGTTCCCGCTGTCCTCATGTTGACCCCACTCGCAGCTTTCTGGGCAACACGACATTTAACCCATCAGGGTCAAGTTGAAATGCCTGTTGTTGGGCAGTGGCAAACAGACGAAAAGCGTGTCTTTACTGTATTTGTGCTGACCGCTATTGCCTGGATGACTCGAGGTCAACCATTTGGTGGCTGGAGCACGTGGCTCGACTTGAAAGGTGCCAATGATGCCAGCGTGGCATTGGTAGCCGTTGTCTGCATGTTCCTGATTCCAAATGGCAAGGGAGAGCGTTTGCTCGATTGGGAGACTGCAGCAAAAATACCGTGGGGCATGCTGATACTGTTTGGCGGTGGCATAGCGATAGCCAAAGCGTTTGTTGTATCGGGTTTAAGTGCGGCCTTGGGTAACGCGCTTGTCGGCATAACCACATGGCACATCATTTTCATCATCGGTGTGATTTGCTTAACCATCACTTTTCTGACCGAGATGACCAGTAATACCGCCACGACAGCGCTGATGATGCCGATCCTTGCAGCTGGAGCAGTCGCTGCCGGAATTGAGCCAGCCCTGCTGATGGTGCCAGCTGCTATGAGCGCAAGCTGTGCATTTATGCTGCCCGTCGCTACTGCACCGAATACTATTGTGTTTAGCACCGGCAGGTTCACCACCATGAAGATGGTGCGGGAAGGTCTTGTGCTGAACTTTATCGGCCTGACTGTCATCACGCTGATTTGCCTGATAGCGTTCAGCTAGCGACGCTAACTACCGGTAGCCAAGGACTCCAACCTGCTAATACGTAGGTCGGCAGCCAGGTTCGCAATGTCGCGGCAGGTTTGTAAGAAACTAGGCAGATCTTCCCCGTGTCTTGCATAGACTTTTTCAAACAAAGGTACCAGATCATTGTAATCTGCCACTGTACCTAACCGCGCGTTGTTAATTTCACCCTGCATCCAGAACTCGAATTCAGGAAAGGTGGTTTCCGGATCATGCCAGTTTTCCTTGAGGCTTTTATAGTCAGATTGCAGCATGGCAATCGCAATCTCTTTGCGTTCGCGCTTCACCTTATCCGGGTCCTCTCCTCGATAGATTTCAGCGAGTTGGTTCCTTGTCACGGCAATTAGTTTTATTACCGCCTGGGATCTTTCCTCTGCTGCCAGATGCAAATCAAAAGCATCAGGGTGGCCTCGAGCGGCAAGCCACCTAGAAAGTGCGATGCGCTCTACCGCGGTAGCAAAACTTTCATTAAACCGAGTATCTCCGGGAACATACATCACCTTGTGGGCCAGTTCGTGGAACAACAAAGCCGCCAGCTTTTCGTCGGTTCTTGCCATAAAAGTGTTAAGCAGAGGATCATCAAACCAGCCAAGTGTGGAGTACGCCGCAACGCCACCCACAAAGATCTCGTATCCCTGTTGTCGCAGCTTTGCTGCGAATGCTTGCGCAGCTTCTTCTTTAAAAAAACCTCGATAACTGACACAACCTGCAATTGGATAACAAAACGTCTGTAGCTCGGCTGAAAATTCTTCAGCCGCAAAGACATTCCAAACGACAAATCTTTTCCCGGTGTCGACGTAGCTTGAATAGCTATCTTCAACGGGCAAACCGAGCTCTTCCTCAGCGAATTTGAGTACATCGCGCGAAAGCAAGAGTTTGTTTTTGACTTCCTGGCTCACGGTGGGTTCCGCCAGCACAATATCGATGGATTGGCGATCCAAGAGCAACTGGACCTGGCCCGTGACCGCCTGAGTATAGAAATTCAAACTGGCGCAGCCCATTAGAGAGCACGTTAATGCCGTCATTATTAAATTTTTCAGGCTTACCTTCATCACACTTAATCCTGTTCGAAATACCAGCCTCCTGATATCCTCTTCCATAATCATACCGTCATGTTGAGCCGACGGCTTTAAACTACTAAAAAAACAGCAAATCGCATGTATAACCAGTATTTTGGCCTGAGTGATTCTCCGTTTTCGATCGCGCCAAACCCCATTTTTCTTTACATGAGTGAACGCCACCGTGAGGCGCTCGCGCATCTGTTGTACGGCGTACAAAGCCAGGGTGGCTTTATTCTCCTGACCGGAGAGGTAGGCACAGGCAAAACAACGGTTTGTCGTTGTCTGTTGGAGCAGCTGCCAGAGGATGTCGATGTTGCTTTCATCATCAATCCAAAGCTCAGTGTGGATGAGCTACTCGAAACAATTTGTGACGAATTCCACCTTGTCTATGAAAAGAATGCAAGCCGAAAACTATTGGTTGATGCGATCAACGACTTTCTATTGGAGTCTCATAGACAGAACAGGCGCACTGTTTTAATTATCGATGAGGCGCAAAATCTTGCTGTAGACGTGTTAGAGCAACTACGACTACTGACCAATCTTGAGACCAATGAACGTAAACTACTCCAAATCATTCTTCTGGGCCAACCGGAGCTGCAACAGCTACTTGCTAAACAGGAGCTACGCCAACTATCTCAACGGGTGACCGCGCGTTTCCATCTACAGGCATTATCTCGTGCAGAGGTTGCTGAGTACGTTTACCACCGACTTGAAGTGGCCGGATGTAAAAGTGAGCTGTTTCCCCAAGCAGTCATCAATCGAATTTACAGGATCAGTGAAGGGATACCTCGAGTCATCAATCTGATCTGTGACCGGGCATTGCTTGGAGCCTACTCCGAGAATAAGTCGCAGGTATCATTATCGATACTCACAAAATCGGCCGAGGAAGTACTCGGCAAGCCAGAACAACCTCCAGCAAAACCCTCGCCTATTAATACGATCCTCGCTGTGGGTTTCGTGGCGTTGATTGCATCCATGTGGTTCGTAGACAGAACAGGCAACACACAGGATGTTATCAACAGCGAAGTAGCGGATGAGATTACGGTAGAGCCTGTGGCGTCATTAGAAACTCGCAGTCAACTCGATGACTTCCAAACCAATCCGGCACCATCCAAACCAAATCTTGGCCAGTTGATTACCCTTAAGGCGAAAACTAACGCCGACCACTTAAGATCTGTTAGTCGCAGCGTAACAGGAAGCCCCAACCCCGATTCCGCTGTCACTAAAATTCTCAACATTTGGGGAAACCCACCCATCGATGATTCACAACCGGCCTGTAATCAGATTAGTCCACTGGGTTTAAACTGCTTTTCGAGTCGCGGTAGTTTTTACGACATCAAATCATTCAACAGGCCCGTGGCAATCAACCTCGCATCGAATACATCTACCAACAACAAAGAAAACTGGGTAGCACTCACTAGACTGGACGCAGGGACGGCAATATTCTCAACCGACCAATCAGATTTCCGTGTCAGCGAATCCATGGTCGAAAGCTGGCAAGGTGAGTTCATCGTCCTTTGGCGCATGCCCCCGGGATATCAATCACCTATCTCCGAGGGGAGCAAAGGGGCGACTGTCGACTGGTTGGGCGCGCAGCTTTCTGTTTTTGACAGCTTTCCCTTACTGACAGCAAACGCTACATTCGATAATTCGCTTGCACAAAGAGTCTTGTCGTTCCAGCGGTCGGTCAAGCTTAACCCTTCCGGCATTGTTGGGCCAAAAACCTGGATACACCTCAATAGTCTTGAGGGCATAGGGATTCCCTTTCTCGGCGACAGACAGGCTTTAACTGTGGATGGTGAAGACTAATGTCCTATATCCTCGACGCCCTCAAGAAGTCAGAAAGCGAAAGACAGAATCAGGACTTACCTAACATAAACGCTGTTCACCAGCGTCCTGAGCTACATCCTCAAAGAAAACGGCGCATTTGGATTCTGGCGATTCCAGCGGCATTAATACTTAACATCGTCGGATTCTGGTTCCTCTGGGACCGTTCTCCTTCGGAAGATCCAAAATCAATTACGCCGGTGTCCATATCATCCGCCAGAACCTCTAGCCTAGACGCTGTTACCTCAACGCCCGAAGTCCAACAAATTGACACGTCAATGACAATTAAAATTCAACCACCCGAGCCTTCACCGGCAGAGCGAAGCATCCCTGAAGCCAATTTAGGAAGCTCTGATGAGACAGCCGAACTGCTTGTCACCCCTACAGATGCTTATCGAAAAACAGCAGAGAATTTGATTGCAGCAGAAGGACCGCAGGGTGAAAAATACGAGACAGTAGCGAGTCAGCCAGTCAACAAGATAACCGCATTGCCGACCAATATTCAGCGTCAGATACCTGACTTGAAGTTCTCAAGCCACCTCTACGCAGATGACAGTAGTTTCCGAATGGTAAACATCAATGGCAACATGTTTCACGAGGGAGACATTATCGCCGAGGGAATTCAACTTGAACGAATCAGCGAGGAAGGTGTTGTGTTGAATTACCTACACTATACCTTTGAGATTAGCGTCATCAGGGATTGGTCTTTTCAATAACCCGAAAGCGACATCGTCTAGGGTACGGCGGTTGGAATGGGCTCCACGCTTTGAATCACAGCGGTTGGAATAGGCTCCACACGTTGGATCATCGCCTGCAGGTCAACCAGTCGTTTGTTAACTTGCGCTCGATACTTGTCAATGACCTCAATCGCCTCTTCCGTGATTTTGACTCGATTCTGTATACTCGCCAGATTGCGTTTATTCGCTTCAACCAGATCAGCCTGATCCTGAACCTGCCCTCGCACCAGCGAAAACTGCGTCGTCATATCTTCACTGTCATCGGTCAGTGTTTGACGCACCCTAGCAATATCGGCCACGAGCTTATCAATCTCTGCCGCTGATTTGGCAGTTGCTGTTGCTATTGATGTGCTCTGACGCGCGAGTTGCCTTTTAAGTTCTTTATTTGTGCTATTAGCGTTTTGAAGTGTTTTCTCCAACGCCAGAATTTTGGGTCGATTTTGCCGATAAGCCACTCCCCACAATTTGTCGATTTCTGAAATGTTTGTGCTCTGTTGCGCTTTCATTAGCTGAAAGGTTTTTTCTATATCATTGCCCGTTGCGCTCAATTCGGATTCAATATCCCGACTGTTCCTCTGAACGTTGTCCAATAACTGATTAGACAGATCAAGTTTCTTCTGAACCTCAAAAAGCGTGTAACCACCAAAACCCATCAAGATGGCCATGACAACAATTGTAAAAACCAGCAAACCGTTAAACTTACTTTGTTTAGGTGCTTCTATGCGGCTACTTCTGCGGAAAGAGGCAATATCTTCTTCACCCGGCGCAATTTCGGGAAGTGCTTCGATTGTCTTTTTATCGTCAGTCATTTTTAAACACACATAATCGGTTTAACGTCCGTTCATGAAACTCAAATATAAAAAAGGCTCCAGAAGGAGCCTTCTTCAATTTAACAACCCATTACAATGCAATCATCAATCCATACAACACGGCAGTCAGTGCCAAGCTGCAATGAATAACGCCAACCACACTTGTCATTGGTCCTTGCTTACCGAACAGCGCGTTAGCTTGAAGTGCAAAGATCACGACCAACATTGCAATAAGCGCTGTCATTTTAGCCGGATCAGTTGCCATGCCATGTGGAAGGTGAGCGGACGACCCCATAAAAAAGAGCATCGGCATTGAAAATAGTGTGTTCGTTCTAGAGGCCAGGGCTGCCTTAGGTGCTGCCGCACCCGCTTCAGGTAATGCCTCACCACCCTGCGCAACCTGTGTGGCTGAGGCTATGATGATTTTCTGGTTAGGCCAGATAACCAACCAAACATTGAGAAACATCAAGGTCCCGAGGGTCGCGCCTATAATAATATCAAAAGTCACATACTGACCTCTGTAGCCCAGCATCACGACCCCTGTAATAAACGTTAACATAGCGCCCCAACGGAACCACCAGAGTGCTCGGGGAACCAGCTTTTGAATAGCGCCGATTCTATGGGCATCTTCTGCTTCCTTAAAGTATTCCGTTTGCACAAAGTTGAAGTAATACAAAAGGCCTATCCAGGTAATACCTGCTATGAAATGCAGCCATCTAAATATAAAGTCGAAGCCGCCCGCGGTAAATAATGATATGTCCATTGTGCCCTCTCTTTCGATTCAGGGGTTTAACCCTTAAATTATTATGGTTTACTCTAATATCGAGCGTGTCGTCGATGATAACATTCCCAAATTTGAAACACTATTCTCGCGGACAGACTGCATGCAGATAGTTTTATCACTATACTTGCCGGACCACAGGACTTTCCGGCACACCTTATAAAAGGTAGTATTCCCAGCGAATCATCCATATTCGCGTTGCTTCCGCATCCAGCCGGGACAATGCTAAACAAGGAACCTAGGCATGCGCTTCTTTTGTCTTTTACTTACATTCGCCGTTTTTGGCGCTACTGCCTCTTTTCAAGCCGCAGGCGCATCAGCCGGCAACGACTCGAAGGAAACAGAAAAAGCCAAGCCTTTGACGGTTGTAGAGAAAAAGCAGGATTGGAAAGTTTTTACTTCGCTTGATCTGTTTGCCTATAGCGCGCCCGTTTCGGTAGACAAGTTCGCCAACGACTTTGACGCACCGCTTGAATCCGGCGATACAGCCTTCACCCATGATCAAATTGAAGTCGGCGTTCAGTGGAATGAGTGGCGCGTCTCCTACGTACAGCGATTCGACTACGTCACAAGCTTCACCGAAGACACGGCGCTATATCATCACAGCGTGAAAAACGATTTAGCCTTGCCCACGAACCGAGAGTACGACCTACTATTAGACGTCGAGAGATTAAACGCCAAGGGTATTAAGCTCGGTTATAACTGGGAATTCAGACAAGACCTTTCTTTTGATATTGCGTTTGCCTACTACAACGAAGTGACCGACCTTCAGTCAGGCAAGGCCGCTGTTAATGGAGACCTCGAGCCGCTGACAGATGAGTTGAGAGCGGAAGCAGAACTCATCTTGGATGGTATTAGTGCAGACAACCGCGACCTAAGCGCTCTTCTCGCTTTAATTGAGGACGTTAACGCCAGAGTTGTCATCGACTACTACTACGACGAACCAAAGTTTAATGAGCCTGACTATGCTGTGCCAGTCATCACTGGACCCGCTAATCCTGTCATTTCAGGCGTTGACTTCAGCTCCCCTAGTGGCACTGGATATTCCCTTGATCTGGGGATGAATTGGCAAGTCACTGATCAACTCAATCTGGATCTGAAACTTTTTGATGTCGTTAACAACTTTAGCTGGAAAAATGCTCCCTATTCCGTGACAACTTTCAATCTTAATCCAGCGCTAGTGGATGCAATCGGCGTCAGTCAGGATTTTATCGACGGACTCATTGTTACACCCAATGATCTCGTAGGTCGGCACGTGGATGTCACCATTCTTAATCGGGACTACGATCAAGAGCTTCCTTGGCGGGCAAATTTACGGGCAAACTATTCTCTCGATAAGGAAATTAACATACTCAATTTTTGGACGCCTAACATTTCAGTGCTTGGCGGCTATTACTATACAAAGACGCAGCACTTTCCAAGCTTAGGTATTGGATTCGATGACACGCTGCAGTTGGCTTATGATTTTGGTGGGGAAGCTTTCTCGATAAATTATCGTAACCGATACTTCTTCGCCCGTCTGATGACTGACTCTCTCGCTTTCGAGGATGCGCACACTATTGGTTTAGCCCTTGGGGTTAACTTTGGATTCTGATCTGTTTTCTGACCCTCAGAGGGTTTCTTGATCGAATTCATAACACCCTGGCGCAGCGAGTCTTGCGTCATCTCGGGTTGAGATCTTTTTCACGAAGATAGCTCGTTTATCACTAGGCCTATCGTGAGCGCAACTACACCAACCTACGCATCACTTTCCATGACAACGGAAAACAACTTTGGATTTCTGATCGCACTCAACCAAGTGTTAACCGACTGCTTATTTCTTTCGTACCTGCAGAAACGGCAAAAAAAAGCCCCGCTGGTGCGGGGCTTTTCGTTTTCTTGTGTCAGGTTCGCTGACGAACCAAACTGGCTAAAGCGGTTTACATCATGCCGCCCATACCGCCCATGCCACCCATGCCGCCCATATCAGGCATAGCAGGTGCACCAGCACCGCCTTCTTCTACAACATCGGTAATCATGCATTCTGTTGTAATCATCAGGCCGGCAACGGAACCAGCAGCTTGGAGTGCTGTTCTGGTTACTTTAGCCGGATCAGGAAGACCAAACTTAATCATGTCGCCGTATTCACCTGTTGCCGCGTTATAACCTTCAGAACCTTTGAGGCCCTTCACTTTATCAACAACAACTGAAGCTTCGGCACCAGCATTGGTCACGATCTGACGCATTGGTGCTTCCATCGCCCTGCGAAGCAGTGCAATACCAACATTTTGATCCTCGTTATCACCGGTCAAGCCTTCAACAGCCTGAAGCGCACGAATCAGAGCAACACCACCGCCAGCGACGATACCTTCTTCAACTGCCGCTCGTGTTGAGTGCAGCGCATCTTCGACTCGGGCTTTCTTCTCTTTCATCTCTACTTCGGTTGGTGCACCCACTTTAATAACAGCAACACCACCGGCAAGCTTGGCAACACGTTCTTGCAGCTTTTCACGATCGTAGTCTGAAGAGGTGTCTTCAATCTGAGCTCGAATCTGGTTAACCCTGGATTCGATATCGTCGGACTGACCAGCGCCATCAACAATCGTTGTTGCTTCCTTGGTCAATGTGATTCGCTTGGCTTGACCAAGATCGTCCAGTGTTGCGCCTTCAAGCGAGAGACCAACTTCTTCAGAAATCACAGTACCACCAGTGAGGATGGCGATGTCCTGCAGCATTTCCTTGCGTCGATCGCCAAACCCTGGCGCCTTGGCAGCAGAAACCTTCACGATGCCACGCATGTTGTTAACAACCAGCGTTGCCAAAGCTTCACCTTCCACATCTTCAGCGATAACCATCAATGGCTTACCGGCTTTAGCGACAGCTTCGAGTACTGGCAACATATCCCGGATGTTTGAGATCTTCTTATCGAACAGAAGAATATAGGGGTCTTCCAGTTCAGCGCTCATGCTTTCTTGGTTATTGATGAAGTATGGAGACAGATAACCACGGTCGAACTGCATACCTTCAACGACGTCGAGTTCGTTTTCGAGACCGCTTCCTTCTTCAACCGTGATGACACCTTCCTTACCGACCTTATCCATCGCCTCTGCGATGATGTCGCCAACCTGTGTGTCACTGTTTGCTGAGACACTGCCAACTTGGGCTATGGTTTGGCTGTCGCTACAAGGCACAGCTAAATTCTTAACTTCCTCGACGGCTACTGCTACTGCCTTGTCGATACCACGCTTGAGATCCATTGGATTCATGCCAGCAGCAACCGATTTCAGGCCTTCGTTTAAAATCGCCTGAGCAAGCACTGTTGCTGTCGTTGTTCCGTCACCGGCTACGTCTGATGTTTGTGAAGCAACTTCCTTCACCATCTGAGCACCCATATTTTCGAATTTGTCTTTCAGTTCGATTTCCTTGGCAACAGATACACCGTCTTTAGTGACGGTTGGAGCACCAAATGATTTATCCAGTACTACATTTCGGCCTTTTGGCCCGAGTGTAACTTTTACGGCGTCTGCCAGTACGTTGACTCCAGCCAACATTCTTTGACGGGCTGAATCACCAAATTTTACGTCTTTAGCTGTCATAACTTTGTTCCTTATAATCGCTTAAATATTCTGTACCGGGTGTCTTATTCAACAACACCGAATACTTCGCTCTCATTCATAATGAGTAGCTCTTCCCCATCGATCTTGACGGTGTTACCCGCATATTGACCAAACAGAACCTTATCTCCAGCTTTCAGATCAACTGGCTGAACTGAACCGCTGTCCAGTTTCTTGCCAGGCCCTACTGCCAAAACTTCACCCTGAGAGGGCTTTTCAGTAGCTGAACCAGGAAGTACGATACCTCCGGCTGATTTTGTTTCTTCTTCGGTGCGTCTTACGACGACACGGTCTTGCAATGGACGGATATTCATTCATTTCTCCCGTTTCTGGTTTCTTCAAACACCATTTTTGTAACAGCGTAAAAGTCCATGATTCACAACCCGGCTGATTTACCAACCAGGATTTAATTCAACAAAAAACTCGCTAAAATGATGCTGCTACCGTTCCTTGATTGGACACCTATTGGAGGCGGCCACCAAAGAGCGAACGGCGCAAATTAGCACTCTGCTTCGTCGACTGCTAATAATATGGGCGAATTGGTCAGAGTCAACCCAGCAGCCTGAATTTATTTTCACTTACTCGAAATTTTCGGAAAATGCGCAAGGATTGAGGGCAAATTGGCCCTGAATATCAATAAAAACGGGAATTATCTTGGCGAAAACTAAAGTTGGCTCAAAAAACCTGAAAACAACCCTGACAAAAACCGAGAAGGCTCAAGCACTCGTCTGGCAGATTGTGTTTGCAATTCCAAAAGGTAAAGTAGCGACTTATGGCCAGATTGCGACAATGGCCGGTCTTCCAGAGCAATCCCGAATGGTAGGACGTATACTTTCCCGCCTGCCGAAAGGGTCCAAGATACCATGGCACCGGGTCATCAACAGCCAAGGGAAAATCTCAAACCCAAACCCGTCTAGACAGCAGCAGCGCCTTGAGGCGGACGGCATCACGCTGGTAAATGGTCGCGTACAGCTTACCCTGCACCAATGGAAACCCTGATGCATGGCTAGCTAGGCCAAGTACGAGGTTCCTCCGACGTTTAGAAGAAAACTTCCGCTGAAAGCATCCGTTCCGACGGGTTAATTTACCGAGAAGCGCTCGTTTTGTTCTTTTTATCCTGAGGCTTATCCTGCTAACAGGGCCCGCCTCGGCGCCCCAAGCACGGAAGTAGCTGGTCTCTGAGCACGAGGCCAGCGAGCCTGTCTACGATAAGCGAACATCGCATGGCTCCAGTCGGCGGCATGTCTAAACGCTTGTCGTGTGTTCCTTGGGGTCTTCATTTCGCCTCATCAAAATAACCACAAGTACTATTGCCGGCAACCCCAAACCTGCAGCCACAATAAAAAATGTCAGGTAACCTTCTGCGTCCACAACAATGCCTGAAAAGCCACTGATGACTTTACCCGGTAGCGTCATAAGAGAACTAAATAACGCATATTGAGTTGCCGTATAAGCTTTGTTTGTCAAACTTGAAAGATAAGCGACAAATGCCGTAGCGGCGAACCCTCCGCTAATATTATCTGCACTAATCACAACCGCCAGCCACATGAGCTCAGGCTGCAACGTTGAGAGAAATGCAAACAACAAGTTAGTTAAAGCAACAGCAACGGCACCGATTAACAGGGGGCGCAGAATGCCCCACTTGACGACCAGCAAACCGCAGATGGCAGAGCCAGCGATTGTCATGAAGAACCCAAACACCTTCGCAATGCTCGCGATTTCAGACTTTGTATACCCCATATCTAGATAAAAAGGATTGGCCATGACTCCCATCGCGATATCACTCAATCGAAATACTGAAATAAAAACCAGAATGACGATCGCAAACTTTCCGTTCCGCTGAAAGAAATCGACAAAAGGACAAACGATAGCGCCAATAATCCAGGCCCTGAGGTCCCGTAACCTGCCTGGCTTCATTTGAGATCTCGCGAGAAAATCAACCACCATTTGCTCACTGGCCAGCGTCGCTGGTTTGGTCTCACTCTGTTCCGGCTCAGAGACTAGCATGACAGTCACAATACCCAGCAACACAGTTGCTGCCATCAACTGGTAGGCAACTGTCCAAGAAAAAAAGTCTGCAAGATAAAATGCACCGGCTCCGGCGACTAAAAGTGCAACTCTATAGCCAAATATATAGGTAGCTGACATGGCCCCTTGGTAACGATCCGTCACCGCCTCGATGCGATACGCATCGATGGCTACATCCTGTGTTGCGGAGGAAAAAGCAACTAGCAGCGCAAAAGCCGAGAGCACAAACAAGTCAGCAGTGCCAACTAAAGACATGCCAAAGAGACCTGCTGAGATTCCAATTTGGCCCGCAAGCATCCATGATCTACGCTGCCCGAGCCGTCCCAACAAGGGCAATTTTAACCGATCCACGACAGGCGCCCAGAACACCTTGATGGAATAGGTAATGCCTATCCAAGCGAAGAAGCCTATCGCACTTCTACTGATTTCCTCATCACGTAACCATGCGGTCAGCGTTGAAAAAACAAGTAAAAATGGCAGTCCACCGGAAAAGCCCAGAAATGCCATCGCAATGACCCGAGGATGCATATAGATCGCCAGCACTTCTCCCCAGCGCATTTCTTCAGAAGCATCCCTGTTAATAGACATCCTTTTGACTAATCCCGGAAGTTATCGAACTGAATTGGCATATCGAGATCACTGTCTCGGATGAGCGCCATTACCTGTTGCAAGTCATCTCTCTTCTTACCCGTGACACGCACCTTGTCACCCTGAATAGCCGCTTGCACCTTCATTCTTTTGTCTTTAATCATTTTGACAATCTTTCGGGCCAAATCTGTATTTATACCTTGCCGCACCAATATATGTTGGTTAATCACTTTCCCACTCGGTTTTGGATCGCCAACCTCGAGCACTTTGACATCTATTTTTCGGCCGACCATCTTTGCTCGCAGGACATCGAGCATTTGGTCTAGCTGAATCTCGGCCTCGGCAGTGAGCGTGACTTCATTTTCAATTCTCGCGTATTTTGCATCCACACCACGAAAATCGTATCGCGTACCAATTTCCCTGTTAGCCTGATCCACTGCGTTATTGAGTTCCTGCAAATCTACCTCTGACACTGCGTCAAACGATGGCATGTCTATTTCCCCTCATATTCTTTACAATTATGGCTTTCAACGAAGCATACCAGAATCAATTTGTCCCGTTGTGATCCGATTCACAACTAACCATCGAACAATGTACATCAGAGTGTTATCAGGATATTTAAGATGGTGTGCGACCAAAGAGCTTTTAAGCTTCGCTTGGGTTCCTCACCCCCGACATCACGATGAGTAAACGTGCGAGCGAAGCGGAAACTACCCCCCAACATGGAAACGCTGATCGACACAGCAAAACATAATCTTAATCAGCCTGACATTTCAAACCAGTTGGTCGTATCTCACCTTTCAGTTTGAACTCAAGCTTAAAAGCCCGCTAGGTCGGGCTATAACAACCAGGAACGTTAAATGGGAAAACGACTCAGCAAAATTTACACACGCACCGGCGACAAGGGCGAAACAGGACTTGGCGACGGTTCCCGGACAAACAAAGACAACAGCAGAATTCAGGCCATTGGTAGTGTTGATGAACTCAATAGCTGGATAGGTCTTCTTGTGGAACAGCTAGTCAATTCTGAACAGCCAGGCCTCGCACCAACGGCTGATTTCTTGCGTGGCTGCCAACACAGGATTTTTGATCTGGGAGGTGAAATATCTATCCCCGGCTACCAGATAATCACGCAAGCGCACGTTGAAAAAATTGAGTCTGAACTGGATGAGCTCAATCAGCATCTGCAACCGCTGGAAAATTTTATTTTACCCGGGGGCTCCGAGCTTATCGCTCAGGCGCATCTTGCTAGGAGCATCTGCAGACGCGCCGAGCGTGATCTAGTCACGCTTCGGAATGAACCCGATCAATCAGTAAACCCCGAGGGTTTGCATTTCCTGAATCGACTATCAGATTACTTGTTTGTCCTTGCACGCCACATTGCCCGAGTACAAAAAATCGAGGAAGTTCTCTGGCAAAAGGGCTAAGAACCCCTACAAAATCAGTCTCTTGAGGTCGGAAAGCACTTGCGCGATGTGAGCGGTAAAACGCGCAGCTTCTGCACCATCGATAGCACGATGATCATAGGACAGCGATAGCGGCAATATATTGCGGGGTTGGAACTCAATTCCATCGTAAACCGGCGCCATCTTCGATTTGGACACCCCCAGAATTGCTACTTCAGGCGCATTTACGATTGGCGTAAATGCAGTGCCGCCAATACCCCCGAGACTGGATATCGAGAAAGTGCCTCCCTGCATTGCGTCCATGGGCAGTTTCTTTTCTCGAGCCAGAGCCGCTAGCTCTGCAGTTTCCTGAGCTACCTGAATCACTCCCTTTTTGTCTGCATCCTTAATCACTGGCACAACGAGTCCGTCAGGCGTCTCTACTGCGACGCCGATGTTGTAGTACTTCTTGTAAACCATGTGGTCGAAACTGGATTCAATCGAAGCGTTAAATTGTGGATATTTGATTAGTGCGTTTACGCAAGCTTTGACAAGAAAAGCGAGAGGCGTAATTTTGTTACCGGTTTTGGCAAGTTCAATGTTTTGCGATTTTCTAAATGCTTCCAGCTCTGTAATGTCTGCTTCGTCAAACTGAGTAACGTGAGGTACGTTGACCCAGCTTCTATGCAAATTTTTAGCACTGGCTTTTCTGATTCTTGAAAGCTGCACCATCTCTATAACGCCGAATCTTGAGAAATCAACATCCGGGATGGGTGGAATACCTCCACTAACGGCATCGGCACTCGACTTACTGCTGGGCTCACTCAAACGTTGCTTAACGAAGTTCTGAATGTCCTCCTTGAGTATTCGGCTTTTCTGACCTGAAGGTATTACTTCACCAAGATCAACCCCATACTCCCTGGCCTGTTTTCTCACTGCCGGACCAGCATGAACCAGCGCACTGGTTTCCAATGAAGAAGCTAATGTCGCCACTGGTTGTGGCGCCGCTGGTGTTGAAACAGGTTTCAGGGGCACAGCCTCTACCGTAGCTGCAGAGACTGCTGGGGCAGCTTGGGCACTCGCTGTTTCACTAGGATCCGAAGTTTGGTCCGCAGCCATGAGTCTAACTAGCGCGTCACCCTCTTTCACCTCAGCGCCCTCTTCCACAAGAATCTCGAGCACCTCGCCCGCTACAGGGGTTGGTATTTCCATGCTTGCCTTATCTGATTCGAGTACGACAAGAGAATCTTCGGCTTCCAAGGCATCACCCACCTTTACCAGAACATCTGTTACCAGCACCTCGTCGGCTCCGCCTACATCGGGCACAGCAATTATTTGCTCCTTCGGCGCAGACGAGGCCTGAACCGGCGAAACCTGATCACTCTCTTGCGCCGCCATCACTTCTTGGCTTTCATCGGAAACAGATTTGGGCGTATTTTTTTCGTTCGCCGCTGATTGCATTGCTGGTTCGACAGCTGTTGCTATTTCCAGCTCAATAATCAACGTGCCCTCATCAACGATATCCCCTTCTTTTACTGCAATAGACACCACCTTGCCGCCTTCGGGAGTCGGTATTTCCATACTGGCCTTATCAGACTCCAGCACGACAAGGGAGTCATCCTTAGCAATCACATCGCCAACAGATACAAGAATTTCAATTATCTCAACTTCGGCGGCGTCGCCGACATCAGGAACCAGAACTTGCAGGGCCATATCTCGATTATCCTTTAACTTCCTATTCGGAATGGCGAATACAACTGCGCCAATATTATTTTCTCACCGCTACCCCAACGCTGATTTAACTCAGCGCGGGATTAACTTTTTCAGGATCGATACCAAACTTTTTAATTGCAGCGGCGACCTGGCCGACGTCGACGACATTGTCTTCAACCAATGCTGTGAGTGCTGCGACAACAATGAAATAACGATCAACCTCAAAAAAGTGACGCAGCCTTTCTCTTGTATCGCTACGGCCAAAGCCATCTGTACCAAGCACTGTATAAGTGCCCGAAATGAATTCTCGAATCTGATCCGCGTAACTCTTCATATAGTCAGTCGATGCAACCACTGGGCCCTTTGCACCCTCGAGACATTCCTCTACAAAAGATTGCCTTGGTGTTTCTTCAGGATGCAGCATGTTCCAACGGGACGTAATTAACCCATCTCTACGCAGTTCATTGAAACTGGTCGCACTCCAGACGTCAGCATCAACATCAAAATCTGCCTTTAAAATAGCTGCAGCTTCTATAACTTCGCGTAAAATCGTACCCGAACCTAGCAACTGCACGACCTTTCTGCTGCTTTTTTTGCTATTTTTCTTCAGCAAATACATACCTTTGATAATGCCTTCTTCACATCCTTTTGGCATGGCTGGCTGAACATAGTTTTCGTTCATCACTGTGATGTAGTAGTACTTGGCTTTCATGTCCACGTACATTTCTTGCAAACCGTGTTGGATGATTACCGCCAACTCGTATCCATAGGTGGGATCATAAGTTACGCAGTTAGGTACAGTGCCCGCCAGAATATGGCTATGGCCGTCCTGATGCTGTAATCCCTCACCATTCAGCGTCGTTCGGCCTGCTGTACCTCCAATGAGGAAACCTCGGGCCTGCAAGTCACCCGCCGCCCAACACAGATCACCCACACGCTGAAAACCAAACATGGAATAGAATACGTAGAAAGGTATCAGCGGATAATCGTTGTTAGTGTAAGAGGTTGCCGCTGCCAGCCAAGCAGCAAATGCACCACCCTCGTTGATACCCTCTTCCATCACCTGGCCGTCGATATCTTCACGATAATACATGACCTGACTGCTATCCGAAGGCTCATACAACTGGCCCGCTGACGAGTAGATGCCTAACTGTCGGAACATGCCTTCCATCCCAAAAGTCCTAGCCTCGTCGGGCACAATAGGTACAACCCGCTTGCCTATTTCTTTGTCTTTTATCAGCGCGGAGAGCACTCGAACAAAGGCCATTGTTGTCGATATTTCCCGCTTGCCCGTGCCCTTGGTGACAGCCTCAAGAGAATCGATACCCGGCACAGTCAGCGCTTCAAAGTCCGGCTTACGACTTGGCAAAGAACCGCCGAGCTCTTTCCTGCGCTCATGCAAATAACGCATTTCCGGGCTGTCAGCCGGTGGTCGATAGTAGGGCACCTTCTCCAAGTCAGAATCCGGTAGTGGTATGTCAAACCGATCACGGAACTTTTTAAGCGCCTCAATCTCAAGCTTCTTAACCGAATGAGTAATATTCTGGGCTTCACCTGCCGGCCCCATGCCATAGCCTTTCACCGTTTTAGCGAGAATTACCGTTGGCTGCCCTTTGTGTGCAGATGCCGCAGCATAGGCTGCAAAAACTTTATAAGGATCATGACCACCCCTATTAAGCCTGTAAATATCGTCATCTGTGAGGTCTTCTACCATTTTCAGCGTTTCAGGATATTTACCAAAAAAGTGCTCTCGGGTGTATGCACCATCGTGACTCTTGTAGTTTTGATATTCACCGTCTACCGCTTCGTCCATCCTCTGCTGCAGTAGGCCGAGTTTGTCTTTCTCAAGTAGTGGGTCCCACATACGCCCCCACACAACTTTTATGACATTCCAGCCAGCACCACGAAAACTTCCTTCCAGCTCTTGAATAATTTTGCCATTACCTCTGACAGGTCCATCAAGTCGCTGCAAATTACAATTTACGACAAAGATCAGATTATCCAGCTTTTCACGACCAGCCAACGCGATCGCACCTTGTGATTCCGGCTCATCCATTTCACCATCACCGGTAAAGCACCATACTTTCCTGTCGCTAGATTCGCTCAAATTGCGATTATGCAGGTACTTCATTGTATGTGCCTGATAGATAGCCTGCAGCGGCCCCAACCCCATTGAAACCGTTGGAAATTGCCAATAATCGGGCATTAGCCACGGATGTGGGTAAGAGGAAAGTCCATCGCCATCAACTTCCTGTCTAAATTTATCAAGCTGTTCTTCATGAAGGTTTCCTTCAAGAAAGGATCTGGCATAGATACCGGGCGCACAATGTCCCTGAATATAGACAAGGTCGCCCTTGTGTTCTTCACTGCGCCCACGAAAAAAATAATTAAAACCGACATCGTAAAGGGTAGCCGCAGACTGAAAACTCGAAATATGTCCACCGAGCGTGCCATCTTTCATATTTGCACGCATGACCATCGCCATAGCGTTCCACCGGATTAATGATCTTATGCCCCGCTCCATGAACAGGTCGCCTGGCATCCTTGTTTCCTGACTCGTAGGGATCGTGTTTCTGTAAGGAGTATTAATTGCGTAGGGTAATTGGGCGCCGGTCTCCGTCACTTTCGACGAGAGTCTTTGAAGAATGTACTGGGCTCGCTCAACACCTTCCTGTTCAATGACAGAATTTATTGCTTCCAACCACTCTCTCGTCTCAACAGGGTCTGAATCAACTTTTCTAGGGCTGATGTCCACGCCATCTTTCTTCGAAGAATCAGGGATATTAGTATCGCCAGCCATCTACTACTCCATTCTAAGACCCGACATACCATCAACGGGTCAGGATATTTCAAGGTTAGGTATTTCTACGAACAGCAACCCACCAAAGGTTAAACATTTTTCGCAGTTCAGGGATTTTGGTATTGCTAGTTACATGTTCCGTGCAACTTGGGGTGTGAAACCGGGAATAGCGGAAATTCTACTCTGACGTGAGGAATAAACAACTCTCAATGGTCGATAACTTACCGCGCATTTCTTATTGCACCGCACATAACCTCCACGCCATCCAACATTCTTATACTGGGGCGTGATATTAGGTTGGGATCGATAGGAAATACTCGCGCGTTATTACCAATTAGCTTGCCCCATCGACTCTCCCAGGGTGATACGGGTGATTCAGGCATGCGAGTAATAAATATGATATCAGGCTGACCTCTCAGCACTGACTCCAAATTGGCAAGCGGCACAGATATGGGCACACTGTCAAAAAGGTTTACTCCTCCGCAAAGATTTATCGCCTGACCAATCAGGTGTTGACCACTTACGGTATACAGATCCTGATCGGAGATTTGAAAAAACACCCTGATGGCATCCATGTCTATCGACTCGCTCTTGGCAGGAAATTGCGCAAGTTGAGTCAATCTGGCTCGATATCGATTGCTCAAACGCTGTCCAGTATCTGCTTTACCAACCAATACGGCTATTTCTTCTATCGTATTCGCGATTCCTGCGAGCGAGGGAGCTTCATTCCTAAAAATAGTAAATCCCAAATTTTCTAGGCGCTTGAGAGCCTTATTAACGCCGCCGCTCTCCCAGGCGAATATGATGTCTGGTTGCATCGCAACCAACTGCTCGACGTTGACGGAAAACGCGTCACCCACCCTTGGAATCAGTTTTGCCTCTTCGGGAAAGTCGGCATAACTCACCGTTGCAATGACATTGTCGCCTACGCCAAGCTCAAACAAAATTTCGGTCAAATGAGGTGCTAGCGACACTATTCTCACCGCGGGTGATTCAAGCATCACCTGATTGCCTAGATCGTCTACAACTTCTAAGCGCTCAGATGCGAATACCTGCCCTAAGGTGATCGAGCAGAGACCAAAAAAAACAAAAATTTGCAGTGACACTCTGATAAAGAAACGGCATTGATTCGGTTGAGCCATCACTATCCAGCCATCAACCTGTGCAACCGCGCCCAATCGAAACCGACGCCTGGATCGGTTTTTCGACCCGGCGCAATATCACTATGACCCACTATATTTTTCACGGGAATGGCGTAGGCGTCCGCCAGACATCTGCAAGTTTCTCCTAAACGCGCGTATTGAATCTCATTGAATTGACCGGTGTCCGTACCTTCAAGTTCTATTCCAAGCGAGAAGTCATTACAGTTATTTCTGCCATCAAAAGACGACTGTCCCGCATGCCATGCCCTTTGATGGAAAGGCACAAATTGCTGAATTTGCCCGGTACGACGAATCAACAAATGACTCGAGACGCGCATGTCCCTTAGACTGTCAAAATCTGTATGGGAGGCATGATCAATCTGATTGCAAAAGAGCGCCCGGATGAAATCACCGCCAAAATGGCCAGCGGGCAGACTGATGCAGTGAATAACAATGAGATCCACTTGGTCATTCGGACGCTCGTCACAATTCTCCGATAAATGTTGCTCGGCAACGTCCAGCCTGCCATCAATAATTTCCATCACTGATCCTTTTCATCACCGAGCTACTCATTCCCAATAATTATGATAACAAGTCACTACTCTCGCTAACACTCAGATGTGTTAATCTTTTGCTATGGAAACGAAAAAGATGGGAACAGGGATGATGGCAATGGCCTGCATCCTGGGTATGGGATTACTAACGCTGTTTTTCTCTGAGGCCAAAGAACAACAGCGCAATCCAAATCGGTCACCCACAACACTAAAAAACGCGCAATCGCTGGAAGTAACGCTGGACCGAAATCGTCAAGGTCACTACCTGGTCAACGGTACGATCAATAATCGCACCGCAGAATTTTTGCTCGATACAGGCGCTACTGATGTGGTCATACCCGCGGCATTGGCCTCGGAATACGGTCTTCGGCGGGGTGCCCCCAGCATTGCATCTACAGCCAACGGTAATATCACTGTGTACTCAACGGTTCTGGACCAATTGAAGATCGGAGATATTACCCTGTACGGCGTTAGTGCCAGTATCAATCCGGGAATGCCTCCCCCGGCGATCCTCCTTGGCATGAGTGCACTAAAACAAGTCGAATTCACCCAACGGGGCGAAACGCTCACGCTTCGCCAACTTTCAAACTAGAAAATTTAGTACAATCAACCTACCTGACGCACAACCATAAAACCATGATTGAAACAGACAAGAACTATTTTTCAGAACTTGAACAGACCGTGAGTAACGCAATAAAAGAAGACCTAGGAACCGGTGATGTGACGGTTGAGCTTATTGATCACACCATGAAGGCAAAAGCCCAAGTCATCTCTCGGGACGATGCTACGGTCTGCGGCATTCCCTGGGTTAATGAGGTCTTTTTTCAAATTGACCCGTCTCTCACCATTTTGTGGCAGGTAAAAGATGGAGACCTGATCGAGGCAAATCAGTTATTGCTGACTATTGAGGGCTGTGCCAGAAGCATTCTCACGGGCGAACGCGTCGCATTAAACTTCCTGCAAACATTATCTGCAACAGCGACTCAAACGCGCTATTACAACCAACTCATTTCGCACACTGAGGCCCAACTTCTCGATACCAGAAAGACAATTCCGGGCCTACGACGTGCACAGAAATATGCCGTCTCATGTGGTGGAGGCTCTAATCACCGAATGGGTCTATTTGATGCATTTCTCATCAAGGAGAACCACATCATGGCATGCGGATCAATCGCCAATGCGGTCAATAGGGCAAAGAACCTGTACCCTGATCGTCGAATCGAAATTGAAGTTGAAAACATGCTGGAGTTTTCAGAGGCTGTTGCTGCAGAACCCCACTGGATCATGCTGGATAATTTTTCTACCGAGGAAATGACGGCCGCAGTTGTCAGCCTTAACAAGGACATTAGTCTAGAAGCCTCCGGCGGCATCGAATCGGAACAAGACCTTATCGCGATCGCTGAAACGGGCGTTCAATACATTTCTGTTGGTGCTCTCACAAAACACCTGCACGCGGTGGACCTGTCCTTGCGCTTGATCGAATAGGCGGCGGAAAACAGAGAAGACATCCTAATATTATCGATGTCGCTCCAATGCTTAGGCCACTGACCAATCACGGTCTGTCTTGAATAATACTCAGGCATACGCCAACTGACACGCTCAGAACAATCCATCATTATTCAATTGGTCGCTGTCTTGAATTCAACCAGTGATTACCCACTCTGATGAGATCTAGCTCAGGTTTGCTTCGAAAAGCTCCAGTGTCCTTTCCTTCGCTATTCGAGAGGCCGCTTCGTTGAAACTGCTCCTATGATCACAATTAAACCCATGGTCAGCATCATAAACATATACCGCAACATCCTTGTGGGCCTCTTTGATTGAATCGACATCTGACAACGGAATGTGCGCATCTTTGTCGCCGAAATGAAGCATTGTTGGCACCTTTGGATTCAAATCAAGCATTCCGGCAATACCACCGCCGTAGTATCCCGACACACAACTCAGCCCTGAAAGTTGTCCTGAACTCAACCAACAAACCAGACCACCAAAGCAGTACCCGACCATCGCAACCGGGCCAGATGCACCGAGATGGTCAATCGCTGCTTGAACATCCAGCATTGTCTTAGGCAGTTGCAGCTTACCCCGCGCCAATTCAAGTCCTTTTTCCATATCCGTGCCGTCATAGCCTAGTTCGACACCCGGCTCGATGCGATCAAAAATCGCGGGGGCTAAAGCCGTGAAGCCATCGCGGGCATATCCATCACAAACTTCCCGAATGTGATTATTGACACCAAAAATCTCTTGAATAACGACAACACCGCCTCTTGATTGACCAGCAGGAATCGCCAGATAAGCGCTGATAGTCACACCGTCAGCGGCTGTCAGTTGAATTGTTTCTCCCATGATTGTTCCCTTTTACCTATTTTTGTCCGTCTTCTCGCCGATTAACATATCATGGTCTTTGAGTGACGTGCAGCATTTCCTAAAGACCGCTACAGGATGCTCCTGCAAAAGCGCTCGCTTTCCAATGCTGGTGAGATTGATCTTTAGCATTAGGGCGTTGTCAGGACATTTACGGTGACTTTAGCGTCTTTGCAGTCAACAAAATCACTTCAGCGAGGCAATCAGTGATTCGTAGGTTTCAAATCCTGTCACCGACGCTAAATTATCGCGCCAGAGCTTTTCCAGCATCTCAATCGTCTCTTTACTCAGGTCGTTGACACCGACCTTACCTTCCCGAACCTTCGCACTGTCGCTACCCGTTGGCAGCAAGGTCTTTTCCGAGAGCTCACGGAGCATCGCGTCGTCAAATCGATCTTTGTAGTTCAGCATAAAAGGCAGAGAAGCATGTTCGACGGTGATATCAAAAAGTTCATCATCGAGTTCGATATGACAAAAAGACGCAATTTTTTTAATCGTGCCTTCGAGGTCCTGTTTCATGTGTTCGTAGACGAGATAAAGCACGTTCGCATCATTCCGATGCTGCCACCAGCCAGTAAAGTGCTTGTGATAACCAGCATCAGCTGTACTCAATTGAACAAATTCATTCGCTCTGATGCTGCCGGGTTCAAAATACCAACCCTCCATAAACTTAAATGAAGAAAATGCAGCATCAACAGGATGCCGAATCACATTAATATATTTAGCGCCCTTCGGCATTGCATCATAATCAAGATGACTCTTAAAACCGCGGGGCTCCGCGCGTTGATCAGCATTGATATCCAGATTTAGCCTATCCGCGGTTTCAATCCAAGGTACAACGCGTGAAATGTCATCAAAAGCCATATCACCGCGGGTTCGCAGCGTATGAAAGATCTGTTGCGTCCAGGTAGTGCCGCTTTTGCCAAATGGCGTTATGACGATATCCGTAGGCTGAGGTTTGTAAGCAGCGATACTTCTTTCACGCCCCTTAGGGTCACTCTCGCGCAAAAATAACGCTCGAAGCTCTTTAAAGGATTCAGCACGTTTACGTAGCCGTTTTGTCATTTGCGGATGTCACTCAATCAAAGTAAATAGTGTAACAAAACAAAATTCCGCTAACAGGTTTTTGGACGTCATCGTCACCGCTGCCATCGCGCCTAGCGCATTCATCGACTTTGGAAGGTTGCTCAAATCTTCACGTCAGGGCAAGGTATCGCCAGCTCATTTATGACATGCTTAGCAAAACTCAGTCCGGGGTGCCTCAAGCGCCTGAACCTCGTCAGCGTATCTAACGATAACGGCCACTTCATCGTTAAACGAAGTCTCTCTTAATCCCCGAGCACTTCGAGGGTTGAGTTCAATTTCCATGATTAGACATTTGCGAGTAGCTAAAAGGTCTTGCTTTCCACAGTCCCGTCGCTGTGGGTCGCGGTAATACGGAAACCGGTCGTTGTCACGTTATCTACAACGTAAGTCACCTGGTCGATGTCCGTTTGAGGTGCCCACCCTATAAGTTCGGTTAAACCTCCTGAGGCATTTGGATTCGTATGATCATAGGTACCAGCAATATAAGCGCCGCGACTCAGTCTGCGTTCCTCCTGAAATAAACGGATACTTCCCATGTTTTCAGTCAGCACAGCACGCTTAGAAGTCTCAACGTAATCCTGATATGCCGGCAAGGCGATGGTTCCGATGATGCCCACGATTGCCATTGCAATCATAAGCTCAATCAGAGAGAGACCTTTTTGCAACTTATTAATGATTATAAGGTTTATCATATTCGCGTCTCCACGACGGTTCTTCAAACCTCACAGAGAACTTATTTGACTAGGTGCGATATGCGTTTCAATCGTTAGTGAAATTATTCGATCCGCCGACTCGGCGACAGAATATTCAATCTAGGTAAGGCACTCAATTTTTGCAGACAAAAAACCGGCGGGCATTCACCAACCGGTGCTTTCATGATCTGGGTACGCTCCGAAAAAGAACGCTTATCAAACCACTTTACTCTTCCTCAGCTGCGGTGATTGTGGTTGCTGTCGCTGTCAAGTCTTGGTATGCCGGAAGTGAAATTGTCACGCTAGCAGCAGAGGTAGATACAACACCCACAACTCCGTTTGTACCGTCAGCAGCAGCAGCATAAGCGCTAACGCCTCCCGCGGGTGCAAGATTCCCACCAGGGTTAAAGATTTCGATCCAGTCAGCTGCCGTTGTAGGCACAGTAGAGGCCAAACCAAGTGCAGCCTGTGTATGACCTTTAACGTAGGTAGTACGCGCTAGACGCATAGCTTCTTGGTAGTGAGAGTTTACCTTAGTCATGTTAGCTGTCTTGATGTAATCCTGGTATGCAGGCAAGGCAACCGCGGCGAGAATGCCGATGATTGCAACGACAATCATCAATTCGATCAGGGTGAAACCCTTTTGTATGTTTTTATTCACTG
>CAJXBG010000045.1 GCA_913050215.1 uncultured Gammaproteobacteria bacterium | reverse complement strand
TCGAATTCTGAATCATCGTCATCAAGATCAGGCAGGTTTTCGACGTCAAGCTGAGCAGTCTCACGGGTTTCCGCTTCCAACGCTTCATCATACTCCGTCTCTTCCTGCTGTTTCCGACGCATGAGAAACAATCCACCCGCAACGCCAACAACCAAGAGCACCGCAAGCAACCCCAGTACAATCGGGTTAGAAAGCAGAGCACCATCATCCGATGGCGTCTGTGGCTGATTCACTGCTCCACTATCCGCGCGCATAGCTGACTCCTGAGCCTGCATTCTCTGCACTTCAGCTCGCAGCGCTGCTAGCTGGTCTTCTTTCAACTTGACCAATTCTGTTAGCGTGTCCATTTGCTGTTCAATATCTTCAACTCGGACGTTTAACTCAGCATTTGCTCGATTTGCGCTGTCCAGATCCTCTTGAGCTACCGCGAGGCTATTTTCCAACTCTTGCGTTCTTTGCGAGTCACCTCCGCTGCCAGCTCTCTGGCCAATACTTTGGTCCTGAGCCAGCAGTTTGAGCTCCCCGCCCCTAACAGAACGCTCTCTGAGAGAGGGTGAAGATTGACGCTGTGAGGCGTCCATTTGAGCAACACCACTCTCACGATAAACATCAAAATCGCTGTTTTGCGCTCGAACCTCCTGAGCAGCGGTCGCGAGTGTCTCTTCCCGAAACTCTCGCGCATCCGGCATACGCAGAACATACCCGGCTTTTAGCAAGTTGATATTGTTATTTATAAAAGCATCTGGATTGGCTCTCTGCAGCGCCAACATTGTTTGCTGAACAGAGACAGAACCGTTTGGCCTGATTTTCGTCGCAATCGACCAAAGTGTGTCGCCACGCCCAGTGACGCCGTATCCGTCGCTGAGATCAGCACCTTCCTGCAGGGCGGAACGACCGATTTTCATATCACCGCTGCTTTTGCTTTCCACCCCATCAGAGTTCATGGAGGCTCGGTCGATCGTATTGCTGTTAAATGACGCCGTGTTTCTCGCAGCGGCACTTTGTGTCGCGTTACTACTCGAGGAAGAGACCTCATCATCTCGGATGACTTCAGTAGGTTTGATGGGGGCAAGGCCAGCCTCCGTGAATACGGGAGGATCCAGCAAAACGATATATTCCCGCAGGATACGACCACTCGGCCAGAGGACTTCAACGATAAAGTTAAGAAAGGGTTCGATAATGGGGCGGGTGCTTGTCACTTTTAAGACGAGCTTTCCCTGAGGGTTTGCCACGACCTTAAAGCGCAGATCAGTCAAGATATCGTTTCGTTCGACCCCTACTCTTGCGAAATCATCTTGAGAAGCAAGGTTCGGCAGCACCTCATCAATTGTTAGCTGTCCGACATTGGTGAGTTCTATTTCCGCTTCAAATTGCTGATTGAGCGCCGAACCCAGTTCCAGCTTGCCAAGCCCCAATCCAAAAGCAGAACCAGATGCTAATAACAAGATAAACGCGCACGCCAAAGAGAGCTGCTGAATCATTGTGTTTATTCCTCTTCACTCCCAAAAGATCGAAACCACCGAAGCAAAATGATTTTGTGATAGGCACAAAACTGCATTGCTTCGAACGACCGTACCAAACGCGCTAGTTAAAACCACTTAGACAGTAGTCATCGTCAACCATTCTCGAACAGGACCTATCTCTCTACAAGAATAGTGCCTCGAAACAGTCTTCGATAGTTGCGCTAAGTAACATTTATTAAAGTCGTTTTAGCAAAACTTCTGCTATTTGTATACTGTTAAGCGCGGCCCCTTTTCTGACATTGTCGGAAACAATCCAGAGGTTGAGTCCATTGGGATCAGAGAGGTCGTCACGGACTCTGCCTACAAAGACATCGTCTTTCCCCGAAGAATCTACGACAGCTGAGGGATAGCTGTTATTTGAAAGATCATCAATCAGGGTAACCCCTGCAGCATTCTCCAATAAAGCGCGCGCGTCACTAGCTTCTAGAGGTGACTTCGTGCGGATATGAACTGCTTCAGAGTGGCCAAAAAACACGGGAACTCTGACACATGTTGGGTTCACAGCGATGTTCTCATCGCCGAAAATCTTATGGGTCTCCCAGACCATTTTCATCTCTTCATTACTGTAACCATTCTCTTCAAAGCTACCGATATGTGGAATCACATTAAATCCAATCTGACTGGAGAACACGTTTCCTTTTGGGGCATCCTCGATCGATTGACCATTCAGCAATCTGGCCGTTTGCCCAGCGAGCGCCTCAATACCACTTTTCCCGGCACCTGAAACTGCCTGATAGGTTGAAACATTGATACTCTCAATGCCTACCGCGTCTTGAATGGGCTTGAGCGCTACCAGCATTTGGATTGTTGAGCAATTTGGGTTAGCTATGATGTTTTGGGGTGCATATTCCCAAATACTTTCCGGATTCACTTCGGGTACCACCAAGGGAATGTCAGGATCCCTGCGAAAACAACTAGTATTATCGATAACCACACATCCCTGGCGGGCAGCAATTGGCGCGTATACTTCAGAAATGCTGCCGCCTGCTGAAAACAGCCCTATCTGCGTGTTGCTAAAATCGAAGTGAGCAAGATCCTGAACGACCAGTGATTTTCCTTGATACTGAAGTCGCGTACCTGCCGAGCGCTCACTTGCTAGTAGTGTCAATTCCTCAACGGGAAAATTGCGTTCAGCGAGTATTTCGAGCATAACCTCACCAACAGCTCCGGTTGCCCCAACGATTGCTACATTTACCTTGTCCACTTTACTTTCTCCATTAATCAACGAGCATCGGTTTCGAGAACTGGAAACCGGCTAACTCGCGCTTTATTTTCAGCTTGCGCATGTTAGGATTCTTTGACCCATAACTCAAATTCATATTTTTTATAGAATTAATAATAATTTGGAATGAAAATAATCCAAACTGGCGCCACGATAACCCACCTAAGATGATAGATCTCGAGGGAATTAAAGCTTTCATTGCTGTAGCGGACACTCGCTCCTTCTCCGTCGCAGCTGGTCGCCTGCACCTTACTCAGCCGGCGGTCAGCAAACGGATCGCCCTGCTCGAGAACCAGATGAAGGTCAGACTGTTCGATCGCATTGGTCGCACGGTGACACTCACCGAAGCTGGCCGCGAACTGGAACCCCGTGCGAAGCTGATCTTGACGAGTATTGAAGACACTCAAAGGGCAATCCGCAATCTAAATGGTGCCGTAACCGGGCAGTTGGCACTTGCGACCAGCCATCACATCGGCCTTTGGCGTTTGCCCGATATTCTTCGACGTTATGCAGCACTGTATCCAGAGGTAAACCTAGATCTTCGATTTATGGACTCTGAAATTGCTCATGAGCAGATCGTTCAGGGCAATCTTGAACTGGGAATCATCACGCTCGCACCCACACCCCACAACCGATTAACTTCGATCCGACTGTGGGAAGATGAACTCAAGTTTGTTACTGCACCGAATCACCCGCTGAGCAGCGCAACTGAGATCACGCTAGAGGCACTGTCTCAGTATCCTGCAATCTTACCGGACATGAGTACTTTCACAGGCAGGATCGTCAAACAATTGTTCGAAAAAGAACAATTATCACTAAACGTCAGTATGTCCACTAATTATCTGGAAACGATCAAGATGCTTATTGGCGTTGGGCTTGGATGGAGCGTACTGCCAAGGACAATGCTTGACTCGAGCTTGCAAATTCTCGAGTTAAACTCTGTTGAAATACACCGGGACCTAGGGGTCATTCATCACGTCCAGCGAACGCTATCGAATGCTGCGCGTGCATTCCTTGATTTGTTGGAACGTGAACAGCCGAATCGGCATTAAAAACCGATTTAGCCTGGAATACTTGCCGGCGGACGAACATCCGCATTTTGGCCCCGATGCCTTAGCAGGTGGTCCATCAGCGTCAGCGCAACCATCGCCTCAGCTATGGGCGTCGCCCTGACACCCACACAGGGGTCATGCCGACCCTTGGTCACAATGTCTCTTGACGCGCCAGACACATCGATCGTTTTGCCAGGCTGGGTAATGCTTGAGGTTGGCTTCAAAGCTAGATGCGCAACGATATCTTGCCCTGATGAAATCCCGCCAAGAACGCCGCCGGCACTATTTGATGAAAACCCGTTTGGACTCATTTCATCTCTATGTTCTGTACCCTTTTGGGCGACAACGGCGAATCCATCGCCAATTTCAACGCCTTTAACCGCATTTATGCCCATCAAACCATGCGCGAGGTCTGCATCCAGTTTGTCAAACACTGGTTCACCGAGTCCTGGCATTAGACCGGAAGCAACAACGGTCACTTTGGCACCAATCGAATTACCCTCCCTTCGCAGCGAATCAATCATCTCCTCAAGCGCAGGAATTTTTGTCACGTCGGGACAGAAAAAAGGATTTTGATTGACCACATCCCAATCAACCAGATCAATCTTGATATCTCCCATTTGGGAAAGGTATCCGCGGACCTCGATACCATGTCGTTGTTTCAGATATTTTTTGGCGATTGCGCCAGCGGCGACACGCATGGCGGTTTCACGCGCAGACGCTCTGCCCCCGCCACGGTAATCCCGCACACCGTATTTCTGGTGATAGGTGTAATCAGCGTGGGCTGGCCGATAAAGATCCTTGATTTCGGAATAGTCCTTTGATTTCTGATTCTCATTTTCGATCAAAAGCCCGATAGATGTGCCCGTCGTCACCCCCTCAAACACCCCAGACAAAATCTTGACCTGATCCCCTTCTTTCCTCTGGGTTGCAAACTTGGAGGTACCTGGTTTTCGTCTATCAAGATCAAATTGCATATCCGTTGCTTCCAGCTCAAGACCCGGAGGGCAACCATCCACAATACAACCCAGCGCTACACCGTGACTTTCGCCAAAGGTCGTCACCCGAAATGCTTCTCCAAAACTATTGCCTGGCATTTTTCTCTCGCACGTCTATCTCCCTTCTTAGTAGAACATTATAACCGCATTAGCAGAGAAACCGTCATCAACTCTTTACACAGCACCTACTTTATACCGAGTTCTTTGCTCATGGATACTTTACCTTAGAGATGCTTTGCCTTAGGGTTACGGCCCAACGGAAAAGCAGCAGGTAAAAACATCACAATGAACGACGCATTTACCACCATTCTAACTGAGATAGGGGAAGACCCTACGCGTGAAGGATTGAGAGATACCCCTAAGCGAGCAGCCAAAGCGATGCAGTTTCTGACCAGCGGATACAAGAAGACGGTCGAAGAGATCGTCAATAATGCGTTATTTGAGTCCGATTCCAACGAAATGATTGTGGTGCAGGATATAGAGCTTTATTCAATGTGCGAGCATCACATGCTGCCATTTATAGGGAAATGCCATGTCGCATACATTCCAACCGGCAAAGTGCTTGGATTGTCAAAAGTTGCCCGTATTGTGGAAATGTTCGCCCGCAGACTTCAGATTCAGGAAAACCTCACTAAGGAGGTCGCCGAAACGATCCAGTCAGTGACTGCCGCCTCGGGGGTCAGCGTGATCATCGAAGCAAAACACATGTGCATGATGATGCGGGGCGTTGAAAAACAAAACTCAGTGATGAAAACTTCCGTCATGCTGGGAGAGTTCAGAAATAACCCGACAACGAGAATGGAATTTCTATCGCTTTTGAACAGCAGCCCGAGCTAGTTCGCGATCAACTCAAGGCGAGTCGCAGGGTATCTATCATCGGGTGCCAAGTAGCCGACGCCCATAGAAGTCAAGCGTTGCTCAGAAACCCCCAATGCCCGGAGTTGGGCAATTAGCTTGTCTGCCTGACCTTGCGAAACCTCCACCGATGCAACAAGCCCGCGCTTTCGTGTCTTTTCTATGTGCCCTACAACAACGAGGTCCAACGACGCATTGGCTTCTAACAGGGTCGCAATCTCTGAGAGCAAAGCCGCATCAAAGCGTTCGGGCAGCACATAGCGTCCGCGATCTCGCAATGACGCCAGAATTCTCTCAGCACGAACTGTTTTCGAATTGTTTGGTGTGAGTATTTCTTTATAAACATAAATTTTGCCTGTTGCTCGTCGCGTGACATATATCACGACAAACTGTGAACCGATTTCACTCACAAAATAGCGCTGCTCCTCTGAGGAACCGTACAAAATCCTTTCATCAAAAACAGCGTTCGCCCAATGATTACTTGCACCGCATTCCCGCCCTACACAACGAAACCTGTTGATTCCTGCGCTATCGAGTTGCTGCTGGTAATACTCCGCAACCACGTTTGTACGGTCTTCACCACGAATCAAATAGATTTCGATCTCTCGGGTGCCCCGGACATGCTGTTGGGCTTCCGCGCTGAGGACATTAGCAATCTTCTTCAATGGACCAAGCATTACCTCATGGCTGCCTGCCTGATCATCGATTGTGGATTCAACCAGCTCAGCGTCGGGAAAAGGATTTATTACCGTTGCAGCCACCGCTTTTAAAGAGATCAGTGTAAAACAGACAAGCAAACTGACCACCCTCATGATGAGAAATCCGTGTTTGTCGCTCTTGCCTACCACTACTGTGTCCATATCAACTCACCAAGATCTCGACCAAAAACATCTATTCGAACCATACAAAGCGCGCCAGTGTTCATAAAAATCTGCTCACCCGTCAAGAAATGTATCATCAAGCTAACAAAGGGTTGATGGCTAACAATCAACGGTCGCTCAGCCTTCGCTTTGCTCAGAAGCTCACAAACGTGCTGACAGCTTCCAGAAGGCGTGATGCTATCACACTCCACCACATCCATACGCAAATGTTCACCGACGATTCCGGCAGTCTCCTGCGCTCGCTTCAGTGGACTCGCGTATATGACCTCGGGTTCGAAGCCTCTATCGGCAATTGCGAGCGCTGCATCCCTTGCCTCGTCGCGTCCTAGCGACGTTAACCGGCGATGAAAATCGTCCTTAGAATCCTCTGCATCTCCATGTCTCATGACCAATAGTTCCATCGAACCACCTAACAAATGATAACCTTATTTACGCCTAAATGACTCTACCCTTTTTCAGCGAAATCACCCATGGCCACGATGAAATAATGAATTATCGGCACGGAATTCAGCTCGAAATATTAACAAAAACACTCTATAAGCACATAATTTTATACGACTTTGTTCCATTGTTGGACCGCTTTTTTCATGCTGGTTTTCTATACTTTTTCTATCATAGAGGGCTTCTCTGTGGCACGTATGATGCGGCGATCCTTGTCGAACACGGTGTCGTTCCGAAATTTATAATAGATACAGCGAGTCAAAAACGAAGGGAAATACCGACACGGTGAGATCCAACGGTTGGTGGGGTATCAAAACAGCATAAGCATGGGTACCTTTAGCACCGCCGAGGAAAACCTTTACTCGACCAGAGACAAGGAACAGTCGACACACTTCGGCATCATGCAAGGGCACCTCTGTTCCGACCCCCCGACCAAAGCCCAATCTGGTAGACCGGGTATGCTGGGTGATTTTACTAAGCTTAACTGATAAGCATCAAGACGAGTATTATGGGGACGTTTACCTTAAGCGGATGGTGCTTAACGGTTTTGCAGCAGCATGCTTTTGCTGGGCCGAAATAACCAACCTAGCCTAAGGTAAAAATACCCTTAGGCCTGTACCTCACTGGGTTGACCGTATTTAACTTCCGGATAACTCAAGCAGCAGATTATTCAATCGTTGAACATAGCTTGAAGGCTCATCCAACTGACCACCTTCGGCTAACATCGACTGATCAAAAAGCACCAGTGTCAGGTCTGAGAACCTTTCCGAGTCCTGCTCTGCTTTAAGCTTTTCAACCAATGGGTGTTTTGGATTCAGTTCGAAGATGCGTTTTGTTGCGGGTACTTCTTGCCCGGCAGATTCCAAAATTCTTCGCATCTGCATACCCATCTCATCATCATTGACTACGAGACATGCTGGCGAGTCGGTTAATCGATGAGTAATTCTAACTTCTTCTACTTTCTCACCTACAACGTCTTTAATACGCTCAACCAAGTCTTTGAAGTCTTCTTCAATTTTTTCTTGTTCCTGCTTTTCTTCTTCACCTTCAAGATCGCCAAGATCAAGTGAGCCTTTGGTAACATCTTGAAGCTGTTTTCCTTCATGCTCCATCAAGTGACTCATTAACCACTCGTCAATACGATCTGAAAGCAGTAAAACCTCGATGTCTTTTTGCTTAAACACCTCGAGGTGAGGACTATTCTTTGCTGTGCTGTAGTTATCCGCCGCAACGTAATAAATCTTATCCTGCCCTTCCTTCATCCTGGCGATGTAGTCTTGCAGCGACTGATCTTGGACTTCCGAATCACCTTGAGTTGTGGCAAATCTCAATAGGTTGGCAACTTTCTCTTTGTTGTTCTGATCTTCCGCTGGCCCTTCCTTCATCACTTGACCAAACTCTGACCAGAATGACTGATACTTTTCCGAATCGTTTTTAGCAAGTTTCTCCAAACTATCCAGTACTCTTTTGGTCAATGCACTTCGCATCGAATCGATCGCTGGATCCTTTTGCAAGATCTCACGAGAAACATTCAATGAAAGATCATTTGAATCGACAATACCTTTGACGAATCTCAGATAAAGCGGCAAAAACTGTTCGGCTTCATCCATAATAAAAACGCGCTGAACGTAGAGTTTAAGACCTCGTGGCGCTTCCCGTTGCCACATGTCAAACGGGGCTTTTGACGGGATGTAAACGAGACTCGTGTAATCCAGCTTTCCTTCGACTTTATTGTGGCTCCACACGAGTGGCTCTTGATAGTCGTGTGATACATGCTTGTAGAACTCGTGATATTCGTCGTCACTGACATCGGACCGAGAGCGAGTCCAGAGCGCTTTCGCCGTGTTAACTGTTTCATCCTCGGGCTCCTGCGCTTCTTCGCCTTCGGCCGGGGGCATAGCTTCACCCTTCATGATCACGGGTACAGAGATATGATCAGCGTACTTTTTAATGACGCTGCGTACCCTCCAACTATCGAGAAATTCTTCCTCTTCAGGCTTTATGTGAAGAATGATAGAGGTACCCCTGTCCTCGCGGGTGATGGTTTCTACTTCGAAATCACCTTCACCTGCTGAAGACCAACGGACGCCATCTTCAGGTGCTTGGGCAGCTGATCGAGACTCAACCACAACATTGTCCGCGACGATAAAAGACGAATAAAAACCCACACCAAACTGACCAATAAGCTGAGCATCTTTTTGCTGATCGCCGGTTAGCGAGTCGAAAAACTGAGACGTACCGGATTTGGCGATGGTCCCGAGATTAGCGATGGCGTCATCTCGGCTCATACCAATGCCGTTGTCAGTAATAGTGACTGTGCTGGCGTCCTTGTCGAGATCCACTCTGATGTTGTAGTTCGCATCTTCCCCAACAAGATCGGGATTCGAGAGTGACTGAAATCTAACCTTATCTATCGCATCAGATGCATTTGATATGAGCTCCCGAAGGAATATCTCTTTATTCGAATACAAAGAGTGAATCATCAAATGCAGAAGCTGTTTTGCCTCTGTCTGAAAGCCCATCGTCTCTTTATTTTGCGCAGAATTCACTTCGTCGTTCACTTTGTTATTTCCTTGTTGCTGGTTCGCGGATCATGGCTCAGGGTTAATAGCTCACGGTTTGTAGCTTAGGGTTCATAGCTTAGGGTTCAAAGCTTACTGTCCATAGCCAAGGTGAGAGGACTAACCTCCCGCCAAAAATGTCAGTCTGTCACTGTCAATGGGGGCTTCAGAAGAGATTTCAAGGGTTACTTTCCTTTGTGGTTTGCTTTTTCCTGCGCCTTGGCAAAGGCTTGAGCGAAAGCATTTGCTGCCGCGGGCTCACCGCCATTGGAACGACGGTTACCGCTCTGCCGCTTATTCTGCGTGCCGCCTGATCGGCGATCACCGCTATTTGAAGTTTTCCCTTTTGCTTTCGTGTTTTTATTCTCTCGCGCTTCGTTTTTATCTTCTGAGCGCATCGTCAGCGCAATTCTCTTTCGCTCCAGATCCACCTCTAACACCCTAACGTTGACGATGTCACCGGTTTTAACAACTTCGTGAGGGTCTTTCACAAACTTATCCGCCAGCGCTGAAATATGTACAAGTCCGTCCTGGTGAACACCGATGTCGACAAAAGCACCAAAATTCGTCACATTCGAAACGGTACCCTGTAATCTCATTCCCTCTGCGAGATCCGATATCTTTTCCACACCCTCTTTCAGGCTTGCAGTCTTAAATTCAGGTCGAGGGTCCCGACCCGGCTTCTCGAGTTCACGACAGATATCCTGAATGGTCACAATCCCGAATTTTTCATCAGCGTAGTCAGCATAATTAACAGATTTGAGCGCACGATGACCCACTAGCTCTGCTATGGGAGTACCGGTGGTTACAGCGATGCGTTCAACCAGGTCATACGTTTCAGGATGCACAGCCGAAGCATCAAGTGGGTTGTCCCCATTCCGGATACGTAGGAAACCCGCAGCCTGTTCAAAGGTGCGCTCTCCGAGCCGGGCAACTGACTTCAACTGTTCGCGATTACTAAAACGTCCGTTTTCATTCCTGAAAGAAACGATGTTGTCAGCGATTGACTGATTGAGTCCGGCGACTCGCCGTAATAGCGCCGCGGACGCGGTATTTACTTCGACTCCGACGGCATTAACACAATCTTCAACAACCGCATCGAGGTTTCTACCTAACAGAGACTGGTTTACATCATGCTGGTATTGACCCACGCCAATGGATTTAGGCTCAATCTTGACAAGCTCCGCAAGCGGGTCTTGAAGCCGCCTCGCAATTGAAACAGCCCCCCTGATGGTCACATCAAGGTCAGGGAACTCCTTCGCAGCAAGCTCCGAAGCAGAGTAAACCGATGCGCCTGCCTCGCTAACCACAATACGCCGCAGACTCAAGTCGGGAAACTGTGTCATCAGGTCAGCGCAAAGTTTGTCTGTTTCTCGCGAGGCCGTACCATTACCAATGGCTAACAATTCAACATCGTGCTTGCGGACTAGACTTTCAATTTGTGTAATGGACGCTTGCCATTTATTTTGAGGCGCATGAGGATAGATCGTCGCGGAATCAACAAACTGACCCGTTGCGTCAATAACCGCTAACTTCACACCCGTTCTCAGTCCTGGGTCAAGACCAATGGTCGCTTTCTGACCCGCTGGCGCTGCGAGTAAAAGATCTTTAATGTTGAGCGCAAAAACCTCTATCGCTGCTTCTTCCGCTGCTGCACGCATCGCTGACATGAGTTCAGTTTCCTGATGTAGTTGCAGCTTTACTCGCCAAGTCCAACTCACCACCTCGGCAAGCCAGTCATCTGCAGCACGATCATGATGCGAAATATCAAAATGATTACCAATCATTGAAATGCACGGATGTACCTGGTCATCTGGCACCACAACATCTATACGTAACTGCAGCACCCCTTCCCTTCGACCCCGCAGCATTGCCAGCGCTCTGTGTGAGGGTATGCCTTGAAATTTGTCCCGAAGATCAAAGTAATCACGATACTTGGCAGCGTCCTTCTCTTTTCCTGAGACTACATTAGAAAAAATCACCGTGTTGTGACTCATAAAATCACGAATAGATTGAAGTAACTCTGCATCCTCGGCAAAACGCTCCATCAAAATATATTTGGCCCCATCGAGGACCCCTTTCGCATCCTCAAAAGCAGTCTTGAACTTCTCATCCTTGTTGATATAAGCCAATGCTTCATCGAATGGTTCAAGACAGGGATCGCTAATCAGCGAATCTGCAAGCGGCTCAATACCAGCTTCTAGCGCGATTTGTGCTTTGGTTCTGCGCTTCTGCTTGTAGGGTAAGTAAAGGTCCTCCAGACGCACCTTGGTCTCGGCGGCAATAATAGCAATCTCTAGTTCCGGTGTGAGTTTTCCCTGCTCTAAAATACTGCTGAGAACCGCCTCGCGGCGCACTTCCAGTTCTCTTAGATATCCGAGTCGCTCTTCGAGCTTGCGCAGCTGTGTGTCATCGAGGCCACCGGTGATTTCTTTTCTATACCTTGAGATGAAGGGCACGGTAGCGCCGCCATCCAGCAATTCCACAGCAGCTGTTATTTGCCTTTCTCTGACATCCAGTTCTTTCGCGATGACCCGTTCTATGTTTAACGTCAAGCTCTTTCACCCTTGCAAATGTATTATTTGTCTGTTCCTGACCCGACAACCGTTTACCAAGTGCAAGACCGAAGCCGCGAATTATCCACAAATTGAGCATGGCGTAAACGCTTCTGAGAACCAAACATTAAATCTTTTATCGGTGCTCATATTCATTTCAATTTTGACAAAAAGCGGGGTTACAATTACGTGAATTAGCGTTATTCTTGGCGACATGTCGTTGCAAAGATATATCCAATTATTTTGTTTCATTATCCTTATCGTGCCGTGTTTTTCAGGCAGCTGCATGACCGCCAGCGCCTCGCAAGGCAATACGAAAAATAATCCTGCAAGCGATCTAACATTTGATCAATGGCTCAATGAGTTACGAGCGGAGGCCTCTCTTAGAGGAATCAGCGCGGGAACTCTGGATGTTGCATTGTCTAACGTGGAAGCACCTATTCCACGTGTTATCGAGCTCGACAACAACCAGCCGGAGTTTGTCCAGACGTTCACGCGATACATGAGAAACCGTATTAGCCAACAACGGGTTGAACGTGGTCGTAAATTACTGAAAGAACATGCACAGCTCTTTGAGTTGATTGAGCAACGGTACGGCGTTCAGGCACCATACTTGGTTTCGTTCTGGGCGCTGGAAAGCAACTTTGGAGATCTCACCGGCGGTTTTTCCGTCATACAGGCACTATCAACACTCGCTTACGACCCACGGAGAAGCCAGTTTTTTCGCGATGAACTTCTGACTGCGCTCGAAATCATCGATAGTGGTCACATTCAATCACAGAACATGACCGGATCATGGGCTGGTGCTATGGGGCAGTGCCAATTTATGCCTTCAACCTTTGCGCGCTACGGTGTGGATGGTGACGGCGACGGTAGGATTGATATATGGAATAGCCTGCCAGACATTTTTGCATCAGCCGCTAACTTTTTATCTGAGTCTGGCTGGAAGGGAGACGAACGTTGGGGCAGAGAAGTGCGCCTTCCGGAAAACTTTGATTACACCCTGTCAGGTCAACGTGTTACTAAAACGGTTAGTGAATGGCAAAGCCTCAATGTCAAACGAGCCGATGGGACTCGACTGGGACATTCTGATCAGATCGGTTCCATCGTTCTACCTTCAGGTGCGAACGGACCGGCTTTTCTAACCTATAATAATTTTCGGACGACAATGATCTGGAATCGCTCTACCTTTTATGCGATCTCGGTAGGACACCTTGCTGATCGTATTGCCGGTGAAGGCACTATCAGACGCATGCCACAAAAGGAAGAAAGAGCCTTGAGCCGTCTCGAAGTAACAGAACTTCAACAGTTATTAATGAACACAGGGATCAATACAGGTAACCCTGACGGCATCCTTGGCCCAAAAACTCGCGAGGCGGTCAAGCACTATCAGCACAAAAACGGTCTACTCGCTGATGGTTATGCTTCGTACGCCCTGCTCGCTAATCTCCGAAGCAGTGTTCTGCAGAATTAACGAATTTCAAACCTTGAAAGCCCGAGAATCTAAAAAAAGATAACGTACCCTCGACGCGCGCGAGCACATGATAGGCATAAAAAAACCAGCGCACTGCGCTGGTTTTTGTTAAGCGACCTTATTTGGTCGTCACTACCAGCCAGTGACTTCTTTTAATGTGTTACCTATCTCTGCCAGGCTTTTCGTCGTGTGAACACCGGCGGCATGTAACGCAGCAAACTTATCATCCGCAGTGCCTTTCCCACCAGCAATAATGGCTCCGGCGTGGCCCATACGCTTACCGGGAGGTGCCGTGACACCTGCGATATAACCCACCACAGGCTTGCTGACATGTTCCTTGATAAATGCAGCAGCTTCTTCTTCCGCATTACCACCAATTTCACCAACCATCACGATCGCCTCAGTCGAATCATCATCCTGAAACATGCCAAGAATATCGATGAAATTACTTCCTGGAATGGGGTCACCACCAATACCTACACAGGTACTTTGTCCAAACCCAAGATCCGTTGTCTGCTTAACGGCTTCGTAAGTCAACGTGCCTGAGCGCGAAACAATACCCACCTTGCCAGGCAAATGAATATCACCGGGCATAATTCCGATTTTGCACTCTCCTGGCGTAATTACACCCGGGCAGTTGGGTCCAATTAATCTGACACCACGCTCATCCAGATTCGCCTTAACGGCTAACATGTCGAGAGTCGGCAATCCTTCTGTAATACAAACAATGAGCTCAATGCCTGCATCCGCTGCTTCAAGTATACCGTCTTTAGCAAAAGCCGCCGGTACGTAAATAACAGATGCGTTAGCGCCCGTTTCGTTGACGGCATCAGCTACTGTATTAAAAACAGGTAAACCAAGATGTGTCTGACCGCCCTTTCCTGGCGTTACACCACCAACAAGTTGCGTTCCGTATGCGATCGCCTGTTCAGAATGCAGGGTCCCTTGTGAGCCGGTGAAGCCCTGACAAACAACCTTAGTGTCTTTATTAATTAATACGCTCATACTGCGCCTCCCGCTGCTTTTACTGCCAGTTGAGCAGCATCGGTTAAACTTGTTGCTGCAATGATATCAACATCGCTATTGGTTAGTGCTTCGACGCCTTTGGGGGCATTATTGCCTTCAAAGCGAACCACAACTGGTACTTCAACACCAACTTCTTTAACCGCTCCGATAATACCTTCTGCGATAATGTCGCATCTCACGATGCCACCAAAAATATTGATAAGTACCGCCTTTACATTCTCGTCAGATAATATGATTTTGAATGCTTCGGTCACTGTTTCCTTGGTAGCCCCGCCACCCACGTCGAGAAAGTTAGCAGGGTCACCTCCATGTAATTTCACGAGGTCCATGGTACCCATGGCAAGACCGGCACCGTTGACCATACAACCAATATTTCCGTCAAGCGCAACGTAGTTTAGTTCAAATTCAGAGGCCTTGTTTTCCCTTTCGTCTTCTTGAGATGGATCCCGCATTTCTGCAAGTGCTTTCTGTCGATAAAGAGCATTACCATCGATAGAGACTTTGGCATCGAGGCAATGAATCGCACCAGCCTCGGTGACAACCAATGGATTGATTTCAAGTAAGGACAAGTCACATTCTTCAAACATTTTAGAGAGCGCGACAAAAACCGAGGCAAATTGATTAATTTGCTTACCTTCGAGACCTAACTGAAAAGCCATTTTTCGACCTTGATAAGCTTGACCGCCAAGTGCAGGGTCAATCTCAGCTGTAAGAATTTTCTCAGGCGTTTCTTCCGCAACTTTCTCTATTTCGACACCACCTTCTGTTGATGCCATAAACACAACGCGTCGTGAGGAACGATCAATTACTGCACCAAGATACAATTCGCGGGCAATATCTGTGCACTCTTCAACATAGATCTTGGCAACCGGTTGGCCCTTTTCATCGGTCTGAAATGTCACCAGGTTTGTGCCGATATGTTGTTCTGCAAATGCCCGAATCTCTTCTTCGGTTGACACCAGCTTGACGCCACCCGCCTTTCCTCGTCCACCCGCATGAACCTGCACCTTGATGACCCATTTGTCACCGCCCAGTTCTCTGGTCGCTGCTACCGCTTGGTCTGCGGTATCGCACGCAATGCCCTGGGAAACCGGTAAACCGTATTTAGCAAATACTTGTTTTGCCTGATATTCGTGAAGATTCATATCTCCGTTATCCTCGATTAAAGTTATTAGTAATCTTTTGTCTCGCGCCATCAAGCACCTGATGACGACCCCGGCTAATGGTACCCGCGTTGGGTATCAACCGCTTTATTTTTTTCGTTTTCTGTTCGCAATATGAATGGCGTGGCCACTCACGGCCAGTGCGGCTTCATGAAATCCTTCCGACAGCGTCGGGTGGGCAAACATCGTCAAACCAACATCTTCAGCACTGGACTCAAACTCCATCGCAATAACAGCTTCGGCGATTAATTCCGCGACATGCGCACCAACCATATGAACGCCGAGGATTCTGTCTGTTTTCGCGTCTGCCAGCACCTTAATCATCCCGGCCGTATCATTTGCTGCCATGGCACGCCCACTCGCTGACATTGGAAAACTCCCAACATTGTAGTCGTCACCTGCCGTCTTTAATTCTTGCTCGGTCTTACCCACCCAAGCCACCTCGGGATGTGTATAAATCACCGAAGGCACGCAATCGTAATTGACGACTGGCAAGTGACCTGCGATTCGTTCAACGACCATGATGCCTTCTTCCATGCCCTTATGAGCCAACATGGGTCCCCTGACGACGTCACCTACAGCCCAAACACCGGGTGCATCAGTCGCGCAATGATCATCAACGGATATAAAACCACGCTCATCTAGGTTCACACCACAATCACCACTTAACAAATCCTGAGTAAACGGGCGCCTGCCAACCGCGACAATCAGACTGTCGAAGATTTCACTCTTTTCTCCTTCTGCGTCGGAATACGTGACGGTAACTTTCTTGCCTTTGACGTCAGTGCCGGTCACTCTTGCACCGAGCCGAATATCCATTCCCTGTTTCTTAAATTGTTTTGCAGCCTCTTTCGAGACCTGTCGGTCAGCCATCGGAAGAAATTCGTCAAGCGCCTCAAGTACAACAACCTCTGATCCCAAGCGATTCCAGACACTTCCTAACTCAAGACCAATAACGCCAGCGCCGATAACACCAAGTCGCTTGGGTACCGAGGTGAAATTGAGCGCCCCTGTCGAATCTACAATCAGCTCACCCTGGAGAGGACAAGGCGGAATTGCCACAGGCGTAGAGCCCGTAGCGATGACGACATTATCTGCGGTGAGGGTTTCATTTTTGCCATCATGCCCGACGAATTCGATTTGCCTTCCCGCTCCGAGTTTGGCTGTGCCTTCAAAGACTTTGACTCCGTTCGATTTTAAAAGCGCAGCAACGCCTTTTGTTAGCCCTTCAACAATTTGATCTTTACGACCTATCATTGCCGGCACGTCAATTTTTACGCCAGCTGTCATGATACCAATGTCAGCGAAACCATCTCTGGCTTCAGCGAACTTTTGCGAGGTATCCAACAATGCTTTTGAGGGGATACAACCGACATTCAGACAAGTGCCGCCAAGAGAAGGCACACCATCTTTGTTAATCCATTTATCAATACAGGCAGTATTTTGTCCCAACTGGGCAGACCTGATCGCTGCGTGATAACCCGCTGGCCCACCTCCAATTACCACTACGTCAAATTTTGTTGTCATCTCATCAATCTCCAAATGTCTTTTATTTGCCAGCGCCACCACGCACCTATGGTTCGATCTAAATGTCTAAAAGTATTCGCGCCGGCTCTTCTAAAAAGTCTTTTATCGTTACGAGAAATCTAACTGCTTCCTGCCCATCTATTAATCGGTGATCGTAGGACAGCGCAAGATACATCATTGGACGTATCTTAACCTCGCCATTCACCGCCATTGGTCTATCCTGAATCTTATGCATGCCGAGAATGCCAGTTTGTGGTGGATTCAGTATCGGTGTAGACAACAAAGATCCAAATACGCCGCCGTTCGAGATTGTGAAAGTGCCACCCGTCATATCATCGATACTGAGTTTGTTATCCTGTGCTTTCCTGCCGTAATCACTCACCTGGGTTTCGATTTCCGCCAAAGTGAGACTATCAGCATCGCGAAGTACCGGAACGACCAACCCTCTCGGCGACCCAACGGCCACGCCAATATCCTGATATCCGTGATATACAATGTCATTGCCATCAATCGACGCATTGACCGCTGGAAATCTTTTTAGCGCTTCAATACTAGCCCTAACAAAAAAAGACATGAATCCTAGACGAGTACCATTGTGAATTTTCGCAAAATCATCTTTGTACTGACTGCGCAACTCAATGATTGCGGTCATATCGACTTCATTAAAGGTCGTCAGCATGGCTGCGGTTTCTTGCGCCTCTAGCAATCGTCGAGCAACACTTGCTCTTAATCGCGTCATCGGTACCCGTCTTTCTATTCTGTCCCCCGCTACTGGCACCTCGACCGGCGTTGATTCAGCTCTCGTTACCTGCTTTTGCCCCTCTGCAGATGCGACAGCTTTTAACACGTCCTCTTTTGTTACTCGGCCACTCTTACCGGTACCGGCAATGCTCGTGACATCGAGCTTCTGCTCCTCTGCGATTTTACGGGCAGCAGGACTTGCCGCGGCAGTCGCTTCATCCAAACTATCGACCTCGGGAGTATCAGGGCTGGTTTCGAGATCAGCTTTGGTAGCCTTTTCAGCGACTTCCCCGGCTTCAAACATTGCCAATACCTCTTCAGCCAGCACCGTTTCACCTTCGGCTTTCAGAATCTCAGTGACCTTGCCGTCCGACGGCGCAACAACTTCCAGAACGACTTTGTCGGTTTCTATATCAACGAGGATTTGATCGCGGTTTACGCCTTCACCAACCTGAACATGCCAGGCAGCAATTTCACCGTCTGCAACAGATTCAGGGAACACGGGGGTTTTAATTTCTATCATTATTCTTCCTTAGCTTACGACTCACAGCTGCTTTTTTAGAAGCTGGGTTGCAGCGATTTATATTTGATTCAATAATCAATTTCGCGTTTTTGTAGGATTAATGACTAACCACTGGCTAATCACTTACTTCATATAAAGCGCCTGATGGACTAATTTTTCCTGCTGACGCGCGTGCAACGACATATACCCCGCCGCCGGTGATGCAGAGGCATCTCGACCAGCGTAATGCAAATGAATACCTGGATATGCTTCGAGCCCTCGTCTGATGTGATGCTGACTGGAATACCATGCTCCCTGATTCATCGGTTCTTCCTGGCACCAGACTGCGGACGCAAGATTCTTGTAACGGGAGAAATGTTGTTTAAATTCATTGTCTGGGAAAGGGTAAAGTTGTTCGATGCGAATAATAGCAATGGAATCTAAGCCGTCCGCGTCACGTTTTGCAGCTAAGTCGTAATATACCTTTCCGCTACAGAACACGACTCGGGTGATATCGGCATCGTTGGCTGATGATTGATCAGGTATGACAACTTCAAACTTTCCTTCCGATAAGTCTTCCAGTGTGGAAATTGCATCTTTGTGGCGCAACAGACTTTTTGGAGTCATAACAATTAAGGGGCGACGAAGCGGTCTAATAGATTGTCGCCGCAGCAAATGAAACATCTGCGCCGGTGTTGTTGGCACACACACCTGGACATTGTGTTCTGCGCAAAGCTGCAGATAGCGTTCCAAACGAGCGGAGGAGTGTTCCGGGCCAGCGCCTTCATAGCCGTGAGGCAACAACATGGTTAAGCCAGATAGCCTTGCCCACTTATGCTCGCCGCTAGTAATAAACTGATCAATAACAACCTGGGCACCGTTGGCAAAGTCGCCAAATTGTGCTTCCCAAATAACCATGGTTCCAGGACTGGTAGAGGAATAACCATACTCAAAACCCAAAACCGCTTCCTCTGAAAGGAACGAGTCATAGAGCTTGAACTGCCCGTTTGCCTCGGCGATCGAGTCGAGTGGAATATATTCGCCACCTTCTTTTTGGTCATGAAGCACCGCGTGCCGATGTGAAAAGGTACCTCGTCCGACATCCTGTCCGGTTAACCTGATTTTAAATCCTTGCGAGAGCAAAGTTGCATAGGCCATGACTTCCGCGTAACCCCAGTTGATAGGCGTCGCTCCAGCGGTCATTTTCTTTCGATCATCAAGCAACTTGGCGACTTGCTTTTGTACAACGAAGTGCTCCGGTAACTCAGCCATCTTGTGAGCAATGCTTTGCAACTCTTTCAGGTTAAAGGATGTATCGCCTTCAACCTGCCAGTCATGACCAAGATATGGCGACCAGTCAACGTACATTGAAGTATCCGGCTCTTTTACCGCATCCCACGCGACCGCAGTCCCTTTATCTAGTGCGTCACGGTAAGCCGTTGTTCTTTTTTCGTATTCATCCTTGTCGATCGCACCGTCCTGAATAATACGCTCTGCATACAATGCAAGGGTTGTTGAGTGTTTGCGGATCTTGTCATACATTATTGGTTGGGTAATTGATGGCTCATCGCCCTCGTTATGCCCTCTACGTCGATAAGAAACAATATCGATAACAACGTCTTTCTTAAATTCCATTCTGTAATCAGCGGCTAGCTGAGAGACAAAAACAACCGCTTCTGGGTCATCGCCATTCACGTGAAAAATCGGCGCCTGCACCATTTTTGCGATCTCGGTGCAATATCGTGTTGATCTCGCATCTTCCTGACGGCTGATGGTATAGCCAATTTGGTTGTTAATAATGATATGAACCGTGCCACCGGTGTAGAACCCCCTGGTTTGGGACATCTGGAATGTCTCCATGACCACGCCTTGTCCAGCGAAAGCAGCATCGCCATGGATGTTGATAGCCAGTACTTGGTCACCGTCAGCATCTCCGCGACGATCCATTCTGGCACGAACAGAACCTTCAATGACCGGCGCCACAATCTCCAAATGCGAAGGATTGAAGCCGAGAGCCAAGTGCATCTCCCCTCCCGAAGTCATCAGGTTGGCTGAAAAACCCTGATGGTATTTAACATCGCCAGAGCCAAAGCCTGGCGTATATCTTCCCTCAAATTCATCAAACAGATCAGCCGGGTCCTTGCCCATGATATTAACGAGAACATTAATTCTTCCTCGGTGTGCCATCCCGATAACGATTTCAGCAACGCCGGCTTTGCCAGACCGATGAATCACCTCAGCCAAACTAGGAATAAACGATTCTCCGCCCTCAACACCAAATCTTTTTGTGCCGGGGTATTTTGTGCCTAGGTATTTTTCCAGCCCTTCAGCAGCAATTAATCGATCAAGAATCCGGCGTTTTACACCATTGTTGAAAGAGGGTTTTGAGCGTGCGCCTTCCATTCTTTGCTGAACCCACATCTGTTCGGCTTGGTCTTCGATGTGCATGTATTCAGCGCCAATAGAGCCACAGTAGGTCTGCTCAAGGGTATCGATAATTTGTTGGAGTGTTGCCTCAGTATCACCAAAAAACAAACTTCCGGTTTGGAATTTGGTGTCGAGATCCGCAGCCGATAGTCTGTGGTACTCCAATTCGAGGATCGGCGGATGCTCGGTCTCTTGCATACTCAGTGGGTCAACCACTGCTTTGATGTGGCCTCTACGTCGGTAACCTGAAATGAGCTCGCCAACGGCGACCTGCTTTCGCTCGTAGTCAGCATTGATACTGGCAGGGGATACTGGTGTTACTCGTGACTGATTCTTGGAAAGTAGAAGAAAGTGATCTCTGACAGTGGAGTGGGAAATATCAGGTGCTAGTGTGCCCTCCACCATTGGCAACGTCTCGAAGTAGCTCCGCCACTGATTAGGTAACGACGATGGGTCTTCCAGGTACTGTTCATACAATTCTTCCACGTATGAGGCATTACCACCGGAAATATGGCCGCTGCGCCACATTTGCTCCATCTTACTTTCGTGCATGATTCATGCTTCCCTGTTCTGCAATACTTTGAGTGCAATAAGCTTTTTTCAACGCGCAAAAAATCCTGCCGTACAAACAACAGGATTCTCTCGCACTGTCTGGTCTAAGGTTGCTTCGGGTGTTTCAAACAGCCCGCTTTAACAACATATTTCTAATATGGCCTATTGCGCGGGTTGGATTAAGCCCCTTAGGACATACGTTGACGCAATTCATAATGCCTCTGCACCGGAAAACACTGAACGGATCTTCAAGGTTCGCTAGACGTTCTTCGGTCGCTGTATCCCTGCTATCAGCAAGGAACCGGTAGGCCTGAAGAAGCCCCGATGGCCCAATAAACTTGTCAGGGTTCCACCAAAAAGACGGACAGGCCGTTGAACAACACGCACACAAAATGCATTCGTATAGTCCATCTAGCTTTTCACGTTCTTCGGGAGATTGCAGACGCTCCTGTTCGGGCGGCATGTCTTTATTAATGAGGTAAGGTTGAATTTTCTTGTAGGAATCGTAGAACTGCTCCATATCAACGACAAGATCGCGAATCACCGGCAAGCCGGGCAGTGGCTTGATGGACAATTTACCACGCTTTGCAACGTCTGAGATTGGCGTGATACAAGCGAGACCATTCTTGCCATTCATATTAACGCCATCTGAACCACAGACCCCTTCTCGACATGAGCGGCGGTATGAAACCGTAGGGTCGATTTCCTTAATGAGTTCCAAGACGTCAAGTACCATTAGGTCGCGCCCGTCCGGCATGTCAACCTCAAAGGCTTGAGTATACGGCGCTTTATCTTTTTCAGGATCGTATCGATATACGCTAATTTCCATTAATAAACCCTCTCTTTTGGTACAAATACATCTTCCGGCAGGTCGTCATCAGTTTTGAGCAATGCAGGCGCAAAATTTACATCGCGTTTGCCCAGTATTTTTGTGTTTGGATCGTATACAGAGTGACACAACCAATTTTCATCGTCTCGCGAGTCATAATCATCTCGTGCGTGAGCGCCTCGACTCTCCTTTCTTGATTCCGCTGCGATCGCCGTTGCTTCAGCGACTTCCAACAGATTGTCGAGTTCAAGTGCTTCGAGCCTCGCCGTGTTAAAGGCTTTGCTTTTGTCCCCGAGTGTTGCCGAGTTAATTCTTTCACGTAGTTCTGCGATCTTTTTGATACCTTCCAGCATGGGTTCTTCTTTTCTAAAAACACCGAAGCTAAGCTGCATGGTCGATTGTAATTCTTTCTTAAGGTCGGCAACTTTTTCACCACCGGACGCGCTTTCGTCCCATCGACTAAGACGAGCCAAGGCCGCGTCTTTGTCTGTCTCACTCGCTTCAGCCGTTGAATAACCCTCTGCCAGCATTTCCGAGATATGAATACCCGCAGAGCGCCCGAAAACAATGAGGTCGAGCAATGAGTTACCGCCAAGCCGATTAGCTCCGTGCACTGAAACACAAGCAACCTCGCCCACAGCGTATAGACCATCAATTATCTGGTCATTTCCTTCACCGTCGACAATCAAGGCTTGACCGTGAATGTTGGTAGGGATGCCCCCCATCATATAGTGACAGGTTGGAACGACAGGCACGGGCTCTTTAACTGGATCGACATGCGCAAAAGTTTTAGAAAGCTCTACGATACCCGGTAGCCTGGAATGCAAGACCTCTTCACCGAGATGATCTAGCTTCAGGAATACGTGATCTCCTTCTGGGCCGGCACCTCGTCCTTCGAGAATTTCCAGCACCATACTTCTTGCTACAACGTCTCGACCGGCAAGGTCCTTAGCCGTTGGCGCATAACGCTCCATGAAGCGCTCTCCGTCCTTATTGATTAGGTAACCGCCCTCTCCTCGACAGCCCTCTGTCACAAGGACGCCGGCGCCAGCGATGCCGGTGGGATGGAACTGCCACATTTCTATATCTTGAACCGGGTAACCAGCACGCAACGCCATACCAATACCATCACCGGTATTCATCATTGCATTGGTCGTTGATTGGTAAATTCTGCCTGCACCACCCGTTGCGAAAACTGTTGCTTTCGCTTTGACGAAGTGAGTTTCACCAGTTTCCATGCAGATAGCCATCACGCCGACGACCGCGCCACTTTGATTTTTCACAAGATCTACCGCGAACCACTCGGAAAAGAATACAGATCCCGCTTTGAGGTTACCCTGATAGAGCGCATGAAGCAGTGCATGCCCTGTTCTGTCAGCGGCTGCGCAGGTGCGTGCTGCCTGGCCACCTTTTCCAAAATCCTTGGACTGACCGCCGAAGGGTCGCTGATAAATTCTTCCATTTTCTTTTCGGGAAAACGGCAGCCCCATGTGATCCATCTCGAAGACGGCCTTTGGACCAACTTCGCACATGTATTGGATAGCGTCTTGGTCACCAATGTAGTCAGACCCTTTAATCGTGTCGTACATGTGCCAGCGCCAATCATCGTTTGGATCTTCGCTCGCAATTGCACAAGTAATACCGCCCTGCGCTGAAACAGTGTGTGACCTTGTAGGAAATACTTTGGAAATTACTGCTGTCTTTTTACCTGACTCAGCGAGTTGAAGTGCAGCGCGCATCCCGGCGCCGCCACCCCCAACTATAATTGCGTCAAATTCTAACGTTGATACGTCACTCATTTTCTAACTCCCCCAAAGTATCTGGACACCCCAGATTATGTAGCATGCCAACGCAAGCACGCAGCCCACCTGATAAACTAGTCTAAATGCGTCTGCGCTCTCACCAAAATAGTGTTCGCGAATATAGTCAGTACCAATCGTCCACATCCCCACCCATGCGTGGGCGCAGGTTGACAAAAGGGCTAACAGCGTAAAGACCTGCATCCAGGTCTGATTAAAAAATTCCCGCCAGATGTCATATGTCATGCCACCTGCGGTTAGTATGAAGCCCAGCAACACTACGGTGTATGCAGCCAATACGTAGGCTGTCACTCTCTGTACGATAAAGTCAGATAAGCCGTTTCTCGAAAAACTGGTGACTTGGGTAACCATAACCTCTCCTATCCCTGAGTGACCCAAAGGCCTGCAAGTAAAATTAAAATAGCTGAAACGAGCAAAGTAGCCCTAGCTGCGAATCTACTCCCTTCAATCGTGTCGCCAAACTCAAGATCAAGAAGCAAGTGCTTCATGCCGGCGACAAAATGGTAAGCCAGTGCGGAAAGCAGCCCCCACGTAACAAACATGCCTAAAGGAGATTTCATCATCATGTGCAAGGTTTCAAAGCCTTGTGCCGAACCTAATGACAAATCCAGTGCATACAACCCAAAGGCTATACCGACAAAAAGTACGACACCTGCGATACGGTGAGTGATGGATGCCAGGGCAGAAATTGGCCAGGCGAAAGCAAACAAATCCGAGGGATTTACATTTATCGGCCTATGATCGTTTTTCAAAACGCATTTCCTGTATTGAGATCTCCGCCAGCAAGCGAGGAGCAACCGTGCCCGGCTATCGTTCGAGAGATTATGAGTGAGTTTATTGCAGCGAAAACTGCGACAGTTTTCGCGCGCCAATGATAAATATAATGAAGCCAAAATACAATCGAAGCCGCGTTCAAGACCAATAGGCGCAAGGCTTTACAAGCTACTCCTGTTTTGAAATCATGCACAGTAGAATACGCACCGTAATGACAGTAGGATCACGTCACTGAAATTAGGGCAAATGGGTCGCCAGACCTTTGGATGCTGTCCTTTTTAATCAATTCAGACCGAAGCGAATAGAAAAAGCGTTATACTTAGGAATCAACGGTGAAATTATCCAGCACTCAAAAATTGGTCGGGAGTCCAAAATGATACAAAAAGTACAAATCACGATTGATGGCAAAACCATTGAACTTCCGACAATGGAGGCCAAGGAAGGAACTAATGTGATCGACGTTCGTGGTCTGATCGCCGAGGGCATGTTCACCTACGATCCCGGTTTTCTGTCAACGGCTAGTTGCGACTCAGCTATCACTTACATCGATGGAGATGCAGGAGTTCTGCTCTATCGTGGCTATGAGATTGAACAGCTGGCGGATAACTCTAACCATTTGGAGGTTTGCTCACTGCTGCTTAACGGCGAGCTCCCAAGCGAAACTGAGTTACAGACATTCGTCGCAAGCATCAAAGAAAAACAAACTATCGATAGCAAATTCCAGCAGATTTTTAACGGCTTCACTCAGGGTGCTCATCCAATGGCAATGGTCGGTTCCGCGATATCAGGACTCGCGGCACTATTTCATGAAGAGATCGATATCACTAACGCAGATAGTAGAATGACAACTGCGCACAGATTGATCGCAATGATCCCGACATTGGCTGCGATGGCCTATAAGCATGGCCGTGGTGAATCATTTGTAGAACCAGATGCAAGTCTTGGTTACGCCGAGAATTTCCTCAACATGTGCTTTGGAGAGACGGGCAAACCATCAACTATCAGTCGAACAATTTCTTCTGCCATGGACAAAATTTTTATTTTGCATGCAGATCACGAGCAAAATGCCTCGACATCAACGGTGAGAATGTCGGGTTCTACTGACTGCAATCCATACGCAGCGATTTCGGCTGGCGTAAGTGCGCTTTGGGGACCTGCTCACGGCGGCGCAAATGAAGCCGTGCTTGATATGCTGAATGAAATAGGTGATGTCTCCAGGGTAGAAGAGTACGTGAACAAAGCAAAAGACAAGAATGACCCATTTAAGCTCATGGGCTTTGGTCATCGGGTTTACAAAAACTTCGATCCACGGGCAAAGGTCATGGAAGCTTCATGCCACGCGGTATTCGAGGAACTCGGCGTGAAGGACGATCCTCTTCTAGAAATTGCTAAACGTCTTGAAACGATAGCAAGAGAGGACGATTACTTTATCGAACGTAAGCTCTATCCCAATATTGACTTCTATTCAGGTATTACACTCAAAGCCATCGGTATCCCTACCGAGTTGTTCACTGTGATCTTTACCCTTGGGCGCATGCCAGGTTGGATCAGTCATTGGAATGAAATGCTGAGCGCACCCTACAAGATCGCTCGGCCACGACAGCTATACCTCGGTGAACACCAGCGAGAATACGTCGGCATAAATAACCGCTAGGAGCTCAAACAGCTTTCCCTTCACCGCCTCGACCAATAAGGTAATTATTGGTCGTTCGCTGGTTGATTATTCGTCAACGCAACCCATATTTCACCTACACCATTAATCACTCATGTCGTTCAAGACATACACATACAGGAAGTCAATTTTGAATATCACAGCAGATATAGAAACAACCCAAGGCACGATTCACATCAACTTTTTCCCTGAAGAAGCACCAATGACTGTCGCCAACTTTGCAAACCTGGCAAGCAAAGGTTACTACAATGGTCTGAATTTCCACCGTGTCATAGGCTCTTTTATGATTCAAGGTGGATGCCCACTCGGTACCGGTACAGGCGGACCTGGATACAATTTTGCTGACGAATTCCATGCTGACCTTAGGCACGACGCGCCGGGGAAACTGTCGATGGCAAATGCCGGTCCAGGTACAAACGGGAGTCAGTTTTTTATCACCCACGTACCCACCCCTCACCTTGATGGCGCACACACTGTCTTTGGAGAAGTGGTGTCTGCAGCAGACCAGGAAGTTGTTGATGCAGTCGAGCAGGGCGACGAGATCAAGCAAATCATTATAAATGGAGATCTCGAGGCGTTACTCGCTGCCCAAGAATCAAACGTTTCCGCCTGGAACGAGACACTAGCGGATAAATTCCCTGATCTGGCAGAATAAAAACCAATACCGGGCGCGCGTGGCACAGGTGCTTCGCGCTTTCCCCCGCAAGATCCGCGCCGATGAACGTGAAGCGGTCAACCCGCCACCGCCTCCATTCAATTAAATGCCTTTGGTTAATCACCTTCAATTAGTCGCCTTCCATAAACTAAAGTAAACTTCCTCTATTAATTACTTGGCAGGTTCTGCCCTAATCATTAAGAGTAACCGCGATGAATGGAGTCATACTGGATGGAGACAGTCTGGGCCAGGATATAGATTTAAGTCCCGTAACCAACTGCTTTAACAACATCGAGATATTCGGATCGACAGAGCCCGATGAAATTGCAGCACGCATCATTGATGCAGACGTCGTGCTGACTAATAAAATACGATTAGGTCCGGATGAATTGAAGCACTGTCGGAAACTGAAAATGATCAGCGTGATGGCAACAGGCACAAACAACGTTGATTTGGCGTACTGTGCAAAAAACAACATTCAGGTTTGTAATGCCAAAGGCTACTCGACGCCTTCCGTTGTTCAGCACACCATCACCCTGATGTTGGCACTATCAACAAACCTGATTTCATATCAAAAAAATGTAAAAGCGCATGCTTGGCAACAAAGCAACGTGTTCTGCTTACTCGACCACCCGATACAGGAACTTTCCGGTAAGACACTTGGTATCCTTGGCTACGGCGACCTTGGACGATCTGTTGCCGACGTTGCCCGGGCATTTGGCATGAACATATTGGTTTGCGAGCGGCCGGGATCCAAAAGCGCTGATACTAAAGAGCGGATCGCATGGCAGCAAATGCTTCCACAGGTTGATTATCTTAGCCTGCACTGCCCGCTGACGCCTGACAACGAGCAGATTGTCGACACTTCGGCCCTCGCCTTAATGAAACCCACAGCTTTCCTCATCAATACAGCTAGAGGCGGACTGGTAAATTCACTGGACCTGATCACCGCGCTAAAAAAAGGCGTTATTCGCGGAGCTGGTATCGACGTACTGAATACTGAGCCTCCGTCCACGGATGAGATACTCCTCGCGGAAGACTTACCGAATCTTGTCGTCACCCCTCACAACGCATGGGCAGCGCGGGAATCAAGGGAGCGACTGCTTTTGCAAATGGTGGAGAATATTCGCGAATGTCAGAACAATCACTTTCCGCGAAGTGTCCTTGCGGGTTATTAGACACGATCATCGATGATATGATTTGATATCAAATATACGCACGAGATGGACTAGTACGCTAACTCGCCACCAAACGCTAAACGCACGATACAAAATTTGATCCAGGAGCAGCAATTTTGGAGACCCTACAAACATTCCGACAAGACACCAGAAACTGGCTTGAGCAAAACTGTCCTGATTCAATGCGGGTAACTGCTGGTCGGAGTGCACCCAGCGAAACAGGAGACGACCAAACTGTTTGGGGAGGCAAAAATGCTGTCTTTCCCAGTGACGATGCACGACTATGGCTCGAACGGATGGGCGCAAAAGGTTGGACTTGCCCAACCTGGCCAACAGAGTATGGCGGAGGTGGATTAGACAAAGAGCAAAACTTTGTGCTGCAACAGGAGCTTGCACGAATCAAAGCAAAGCCCGCGCTCACCTCGTTTGGCATCAGCATGCTGGGACCCGTTTTACTTGAATTCGGAAATGAGGAACAAAAGCAAGCCCATCTACCCAGTATCGTTCGTGGAGAAATACGGTGGTGCCAAGGGTATAGCGAACCCGGTTCAGGATCCGACCTTGCGAGCCTTCAAACCAAAGCTGTGCTCGAGGGCGATCACTACACCATTAACGGCTCTAAGGTCTGGACCTCCTATGCAAATCACGCGGACTGGATCTTTTGCTTGGTCAGAACAGACTTTGACGCACCAAAACACAATGGCATTAGTTTTATATTGTTTGACATGACAACTACGGGTGTGACAACCAAACCCATTCAACTAATCAGTGGCGCCTCACCTTTCTGCGAAACTTTTTTTGATGATGTTAATGTGCCAAGGGAAAACCTTGTTGGGCCTCTCAATGATGGATGGACCATCGCTAAACGGCTACTCCAGCACGAACGAACAATGATATCTGGCATGGGGATGGGAGGTAGCAGCAAGAAAGGAGCAAACTCGATTCCTGAACAAGCCAAGCGATACGCTGGAGAGAGTAAAAACAAAATTGCCAACGCTGCGCTCCGTGACCGCATCCTTCGGCATCAGATGAACGGGCAGGCATTTGCCGTCACGCTAAAAAGATCAGCGGAAGAAGCGAAACTAAGCACAGGCCCAAGCGCCACATCTTCGATGTTCAAATATTATGGCACTGAACAAAACAAAAACAGGTATGAGGTGATGCTCGACTTGATGGGCACCAACAGCTTGGCTTGGGAAGGTGATGAATTCAAAGCTAACGAGCTTTCAACCACGCGGGAATGGCTTAGATCTAAAGCTAACTCTATTGAAGGAGGCACATCAGAAGTCCAATTGAACATTATTGCCAAGCGGGTGCTCGCACTTCCCGATTAACATCGTCGACTGATTATCGCGTGAGTTTTTTCATCGCCTGTTCAATACCACTGACACTCAGATGGAACATTTGACCGGGCATCAGGCGGCGCAACATTTGGATAGTGTAGACATCAAGCCAACGAGACTCTTCAGTCGGGTTTAACCACACGATTTTCCGAAAACTTTCCTGAAATCGCTGGAGCCATAACTCTCCGGATTCTGGATTGTAACGCTCGACACTGCCACCCTTTTCAGCAATCTCGTGTCTGGCCATATTACCATCACCAACAATAATAATTTTATAATCGCTTCCGTACTTCCTTAATACATCGATTGTTTTAATTCTGCTTTCCGGTGATCGAGTGCTTGAGGTCCAAAGCGATTCGTAAAAAATATTATGAAAGTAAAAAATTTCCATGTACTTGAATTCGCTGCTTGCGGCACTAAAAAGCTGCTCGCACAAAATAGCAAACTCATCCATAGAACCACCGACATCCAGCAACAAAAGCACCTTGACGGAGTTGTGTCGCTCTGGGACCTCCACGATATCGAGTAAACCTGCCTGCTTTGCTGTTGATCGAATGGTTGCGGGAAGATCGAGTTCGAGTAACGAACTGGTACGAGCAAACTTTCTTAGTCGGCGCAGAGCCATCTTTATATTTCGAGTACCCAGTTCTACATCAGGATCGTATTCTTCAAAACTTCTGAGTTCCCATACTTTTGTAGCACTGTGTTGGCGCTCTCCGTCGCTATCGTCCCTGACACCTTCAGCGGACTTTGATGAATGACCTTCACCTGCATCTCCATCACTGCCTTCACCCTCAGTCCCTCCTTCTCCTTCTCCTTCTCCTTCTCCTTCTCCTTCTCCTTCTCCTTCTCCTTCTCC
>CAJXBG010000044.1 GCA_913050215.1 uncultured Gammaproteobacteria bacterium | reverse complement strand
TCCAGGCATTGCCTTGAAGGGCCGGGCTTTGCTCTACCGAGACAAGTTGCGAATTTTGGTCAATTGTGATCTTCTGTGCGCACCCAAAGTGGAGGTTTTCGAAGAAAATGATCAGAATTATTTCAGCCTTCCTGCTTTTGTCGATCAGTTGTGCCTATGTGCAGGCCGAGTCGGCGGAAGAGAAGGGACTCGCGATCGCGCATGAAGTTGACGCCAGAGACAATGGCTTTGTCGATACTAAGGTGGAACTGGAAATGGTTTTACGCGATGTGTCTGGTAATCAAAACGCCAGATCGATGAGGCTTCGCATACTCGAGGTGCCAGAAGATGGTGACAAAAGCCTCACCGTATTTGATTCTCCCCCAGATATTCGTGGTACAGGGCTGCTGACTTTTTCACACAAAGTTGCGTCAGATGATCAGTGGCTTAATTTGCCAGCTTTGAAGCGCGTTAAGCGCATTGCCTCAAAAAATAAATCAGGTCCTTTTGTGGGTAGTGAATTTGCTTTTGAAGATTTGGCCAGCCAAGAGGTAGAAAAGTATACCTATCGTTTTGTCCGAGAAGAGGATTTTGACGGGCAGGCCTGCTTTGTCATTGAAAGAGTGCCCGTCGACCGTTATTCGGGTTACACCCGTCAAGTTGCATGGGTCGACAAGGCAGAGTATCGATATCAGAAGATCGATTATTACGACCGAAAGGGGAGCTTGCTGAAAACCCTAACTTCCACCGGCTACCAAAAGTACAATGGCGCGTTCTGGCGAGCTGATTCAATGTATATGGTCAATCACCAGACAGGTAAGAGTACTGAGTTACTTTGGCGGAACTATGAGTTTGATACTGGACTGAAGGACGGTGACTTTACAAAGAACAGTCTGCAGCGAATGCGATAAGTTCATCTCCATGAGATCAAAAGTACTATCAATACTCATGTTACCGTTTCTAATGGGCAGCACCATTGAACTCGAAGCTGCTCAGGGGTGGGTTCTCGGAAGCTTCAGCGAATATGAGCGTGCGGTTGATGAGGCCGCCAGACTTAACCACGCCTTGCAGACAGAGATCAAAATTATTCCAGCCGAAACCGGCGGGCGACAATTACTGAGACTTGTTGCACCCGTGCTGTCGGGGGTTGATTCACAAGACTTCAAAAGACAGCTGGGCAATCTTGGCATCGGCAATGTCTGGCTTATCCAGTTAAGTGACCAGCAGTTTGAGGTTAGTGTTGACCGCAGTGTCGCGGAGCGTGCGATCCCGACTGCGACCGCGAGCTTGTATTATCTTATTGTTGGTAGCTTTCTCGATGTCAGCGAAGCTGTAGATGTCGAGAGAAGACTGGATCGTCACTTCTCAAGGGTGTCGAGTGAAAGTGTGCTCGCCAAAGGTAAGGTCTTTCACAGGGTGAGGGTGGGACCACTAGCAGAAAGCGATCTGGACTTGGCTCGCCAACAGCTAGCCGACCTTGACTATAGTGATTCCTGGCGTCAGCTTGCAAAGCCTGGCGACGTTATTGCGCCAGAAACCGTTGACGACTATACGAGCATTGGTCGGTATGCGAGCGGTGGTCGGGGAGCCATACCCGAACGTGAAGAAATTGAAATTCCTGTCCGTGGCCCGCCGCCGAAGAAACGAATAAGTGCAGACGGAGAAAGCAATCTTTCGGGAAGTGGCGCCGCGGGGTTCAATCTTGCTGTGTTGCGTCGTGCGAGTGCTGTGTTTAAGTCACCCGACGATCGCGCCGACTCTGCTGGTCGATGGAATTCCGATTTCTCAGGCGAATATCGTGGTTTTGAAAAAAACGGATTGGCTGGCCAGGGCAAACATCATCTTGCTTTCAGTTTCCAAACTGAATATTACCGCTCGATGAATGATGGAAATGACATTTTTGCTTTCGTGCCATTTATCCGTTGGGATGACAACGACAATGACCGGAGCCACTTTGACATACGTGAGTTAACTTGGGTGCACGTCGGTGATGGTTGGGAGCTGCGATCCGGCATCCGCAAGGTGTTCTGGGGTGTGACAGAATCTCAACATCTGGTTGATATAGTCAACCAGACGGACAACGTTGAAAATCCTGACGGAGAGGAAAAGCTGGGTCAGCCCATGATCAACTTGTCGCTGACGAGGGATTGGGGTGTCCTTGATTTCTATGTTTTGCCGGGTTTTCGTGAACGTGAGTATCATGGCCGAGAAGGCCGGCTCAGGATCCCGTTTCTGGTAAATGAAGATCTGGCGGTGTTCGCTTCCGGCGCAAAAACTGCGCGAACGGATTTTGCCGTGCGTTGGTCACATTATATCGGTGAGCTCGAACTTGGGCTTTCTCATTTTTCAGGTACTTCCCGAGCACCGAGGTTTCAGTTTCTGCCCATATTCGACGCAAACGGCACGTTTGTTGATGGCACTCTCATACCCGTCTACGACGTCATTGATCAAACAGGGTTAGATGCCCAGTATCTTGTGGGCGATTGGTTATGGAAGCTGGAAGCCATTTCTCGTAGCGGACAAGGCGATCGTTATACCGCCGCAACTTTCGGTTTTGAAAAAAGTTTCGTCGGCGTTTTCGACACAAGAGTTGATCTCGGGATAGTGACGGAATACCTGTTTGATGATCGGCACGGTGAGGCGAATGCAATCGGTGATGATGATGTTGCGCTGGGCGTTCGTTTGACTGCAAATAACGTCGCTGACTCAAGTGCTCTTATCGTTTGGGTCTGGGATAGGGATACGGATGAAATGCTGACCACTCTCGAAGCAAGCACGAGAATAGGAAGTCACTGGAAACTTGTGCTTGAAGCGACTATTTTTAGTCACGGAGACCGTCCTGCAGACAGTGCGCCGGGGTATTTGTTTGTGCTGATGGATTCCAAAAGTGAGTTGGGATTCTTTCAAGATGAGGATTTTCTAAAGCTGGAACTGACGCGATACTTCTAGGTTACGCACAATTGGGCGAAAATGGGTATATTACTGGTTTGCGCATGTCCGCATCGGGTGAGTGAGGTTGTTATTCGATGACAAAAAGAAGATCGACAGGCGTGAGCAGCAGCGGTTAACGAGAGTGATGAAGAAAAGTTATGAATAAATCGGAAGTTTCTGAAATCCCTGAGGCCCTAATGACCTGGTTGAGTGATCCAAGGGTGTTGCTGGTCTTTGCCATCGTGTTGAGCACGATGATGGTGAATTTTGTTGTTCGACGAGGCTTTGATCGGCTTTACGCAAAGGCAGAGAGCACGACTACCATTTGGGACGATGCCTTGCTGGCGTCGGTTCGCAAGCCGCTCCGGCTAATGATCTGGGTGGTGGGTGTGGGTTGGGCAGCCGAGATGATTGCCAAACAATCGGCGAGCGGTTTTGAGGAGATAATCAACCCGCTTCGTTATGTGCTCGTACTTGGAATTCTGGTTTATTTTCTTGTGCGTTTCATTCGCGAGGTGGAAAAGGGTCTTGTTCACAACGGGTCTGATGCAACCACCACCCATGCGGTTGGCAAACTCCTGCGCGTATCGGTCATTGTAACGGCGGTTCTGTCGATACTGCAGACACTGGGCATCAGTATTTCGGGTATTCTGGCCTTCGGTGGGTTTGGCGGAATTGCTGTTGGGTTCGCGGCAAAAGACTTGTTAGCAAACTTTTTTGGCGGGCTTATGATTTATCTCGATCGCCCGTTTGCGTTAGGCGATTGGATTCGCAGCCCTGATCGGGAGATCGAGGGAACCGTTGAAAGTATCGGCTGGCGCCTGACAGTTATTCGCACCTTTGATATGCGACCGCTTTATATTCCAAACTCTGTCTTTGCGAATATTGCTGTGGAGAATCCCTCCCGGATGAAGAACCGCAGAATCTACGAAACCATCGGTGTTCGGTATGAGGATGCTGCTCTGCTCGCGAAAATCGTTGAAGACGTCGAGACCATGCTGAGAGCCGACGCCGATATCGATGAGGACCAAACCTTGATGGTGAATTTCAACGAGTTTGCAGATTCTTCTCTTAACTTCTTTATTTACACCTTCACGAGGACTACAAACTGGGTTGAATTCCATCAAGTCAAACAGCGAGTGCTGCTTGATGTGTTTGGTATTATCGAATCCCATGGTGCGGAATGTGCGTTTCCAACTTCAACGGTGCATTTGGATGCTGGTGGGCAGTCTTTACCCCCTGTGGGCGCGATGGCCGATGAAGCTGGAAACACCAAAACATGATTTTGGTCTTTATGCGAAGCAAGGCCGAATGAACAACGAGATCGATATCAGCGGCAACACCTGCTTGCTGATGTCGATGGGGTAGTTGACGTGTTTTGTTGACAGTATCGCGAAAGTTCTAAAGAAAAAAATGTTAACTGATTTACGTTGATCCCTGCTCACCCCGGTACCGGTCGATCTGTATCAGGATCCCAAATAAAGGGTGATCGATATAGTGTAGGGTCGCGCTGCGCATGCGTCTTGCCTGTTGTAACGGGTAAGATTGTAGCGGCAATTGCTGGTCCCGCAGCTGTTCCCATTTTGCAACCTCTGGATAGCTGTCTCTGGTTTCTTTGTCCATATTCACTGGCGTGTTGTTTAAGGGACCAGCTCCGTATTTAGGTGTGAACTCTGTAAACCAAAGATCTGTGCTTACATGCAGGTACCGGGATCGACTGATTGATAAGGTGCCATCTATCATGAAGTGATCATCAAAGTGGTCTCCCGTCTGAATGAGGATCGGGGTTGGCGCTTCGGATGACCTGATCGGCTGGCGCCACGCCATATGCTTCAGAAACCGATATTGGCTCGATCGTCTGAGACTCCTTGACAGACCGCCGAGGAAAAGCTCATTTTGCGCTAGCTGCTGAAAGGCGGCAGGATCTGCTGGATAAAGCAGATCTTCAATATGATCCAGATTGCTAAGTTGACTGAGATCACTATCGCTTCCAGCGGGATCTAAATCTTCCAAGTCAGTCGCTGAGATAATCTGTAGTTGCTCGATATCTGCTTTTGCCACAACCTCGGGTTGATTGTGCAGGCTGCGGTTCCCGAATATGAACTCCTCTTGTCGTTGGCTTGTAGTTGCTTCGTCGCTCTCCGACTCAAGGCTTTGGTTCAAAAAAGTCAGCGCCTGCAATTGAGTCAGTTGTGAGAGATTTTGAGGTTTAATGTCATCCGGCGAAGCGGCAGAGATGGTGATAAGGTCTGCAGGATAGTTTTTCTCGAGCAGCTTTGAAGTTTCGCCGAAATCAGCGCCTTTGAGCGGAGAGAAGACAATCACCTCTACCTGATACCAATCAGAGTAATCTATGGGGAGTCTTTCTTCTCCTGCGACAGCGTTTGGCAGGCAAAAGACTAGGCAGACCCAAAATAATCTATTCAGTCGCGCGAGCATGTTTTTCTTCAAGTCGTTCAAGTAATCTCTCAACTTTTTGAAATCTGGTTTCAGGCTTTTCCATTTTCTCATCAAACGATAATTGATTTGCCGAGGGAAGGCGATACCTGTGTGGCTCTGATTGTACCAATTGAACGATACTGAAGGGATCAATAGGGGTATCCTGCACAAACTCGAGCTTCCCACCATTCGGTCCCGCGTCTACTTTTTTTATCCCCAGTTTTTCTGCGCGTAGTTTCAGGGTCGTGATACGAAACAATGTTTTTGTGGGCTCAGGTAACAAACCAAATCGATCGATCATTTCTACCTGCAATTCTCTTAGTTTGTCTTGTGTCTCGGCATTGCTTATGCGTTTGTAGAGCACGAGTCTGTGATGGACATCTGGTAGATAGGGTTCCGGTATTAGCGCGGGCAATCTGAGATTGACCTCGGTGCCACTGTCCAGCGGCTTGTCAAGATTAGGTGTTTTCCCGTCCTTGATTGCTTTAACTGCCTGGTCAAGCATTTCCATAAAAAGCGTAAACCCTATCGAGTGCATATTGCCTGTCTGATCGTCACCAAGCAGTTCTCCTGCGCCCCTGATTTCAAGGTCGTGGGTGGCAAGTATAAATCCGGCGCCAAGATCTTCTGCCTCTGATATTGCGTCGAGTCGTTTGACGGCGTCGGGCGTCATCACTTTTTCATGGGGTGTCAGGAGGTAGGCGTAAGCCTGATGATGGGACCGTCCCACTCGCCCTCTCAGCTGGTGTATTTGTGCGAGGCCAAATTTATCAGCACGGTCCATGATAATCGTATTGGCACTTGGCACGTCGATTCCAGTTTCGATAATCGTTGTGCACACGAGCACATTTGCCCGTTTGTGATAGAAATCGGACATTACCTGCTCTAGTTCCCTTTCTCGCATCTGACCGTGGCCAATTGCGACTCTTGCCTCGGGCACAAGCTCCTGAATTTTCTGTGCGGTATTTTCAATCGTCTTCACTTCGTTGTGAAGGTAGTAGACTTGACCACCGCGCATCAACTCCCGCTGTATCGCCTCCTTGATGAATCCATCGTTTCTTTGCTGGACGAAGGTTTTGATCGAAAGACGTTTTGCTGGCGGAGTCGCGATAATGGTCAGGTCCCGCATACCCGACATTGCCATATTGAGCGTGCGAGGGATCGGTGTTGCCGTCATGGTGAGGATATCTATCTCCGCACGCATTGACTTGAGTGTTTCTTTTTGTCGCACACCGAAGCGATGTTCCTCGTCGATAATGGCCAGTCCAAGGTTCTTGAACTTCATACTATTTTGGATGAGCGCATGGGTACCAATGACAATATCTATGGTGCCCGCAGCGAGCCTGTCCATGACAAGCGCTTGTTCTTTCTTCGTCTTGAACCGGGATATGGAATCCACAACGACGGGCCAGTCTGCGAATCTGTCCTGAAATGTTTCCGCATGCTGTTGCGCTAGCAGGGTAGTGGGGACAAGTACGGCGACTTGTCTTCCAGCGTGTACCGCGAGAAATGCAGCGCGCATCGCGACTTCGGTTTTACCAAAGCCCACATCCCCGCAGACAAGGTGATCCATGGCTTTTTCTTTAATCATGTCGCCGATCACGCGCTCGATGGCAATCTCTTGATCGGGCGTTTCCTCGAAGGGAAATGCCGCGGCGAATTTGTGATATGCGTCATCCGGGGCTGGATAGGCAAAGCCTTTTTTTGCTTCTCTGCGTGCGTAGATGTTGAGTAACTCAGCAGCGACATCTCTGATCTGTTCTGCGGCTTTGCGTTTGGCTTTCTCCCACACATCGCCGCCGAGTCGATGGAGTGGGGCAAGACCTTCCTCGCTGCCAGAATATCGAGAGATCAGGTTGAGAGATGATACGGGCACATAAAGCTTTGCTTCATCTTGATAACCTAAACAGAGGAATTCTGTTTCCTGATCGTTAATGTTGAGTGTTTCCAGCCCCTGATATCGGCCTACACCGTGATCAATATGTACAACGGGTGACCCAAGGTGCAGTTCTGTCAGACTCTTGATGACAAGTTCAGAAGCGTTGTCTTTTTGTTTTTCTCTTCGCCTTTGCTGAAGAACTCTGTTGCCAAACAATTGCTGCTCGGAAACAACCGCGATATTTTGGGTCTCTAGCCACAGCTCTCTTTCCAGTGGTGCCACCGTGATTTGTAATTTGGCACTGTCTTCTAAAAATGTTGACCAACTCGCTGCGTGGCGTGTTTCAATATCGTGCCGATGCAGTAGGTCGTCTACAACCTCTCTGCGGCCGTTAGATTCGGTGGTTAATAGCACCCTACTCGCGCCATTGATGAATTTCCGGAATCGGTCAAGAGGGTCCTGTGCTCGTTCATTAATTGAAATATCTGGCAAACTGGAAAAGTTTAGTACGTCTCCCCTTGACTGTGTCTCCTCTCGAAGTTCAATGCGAACACCACGGTTACAAAGTTCGAGCACTTCGTTCGGACGCATCAGAATTTCGGGTGGGGCAAGAACAGGACGTTGTACATCGTAGCGCAAATTTTCATATCTGCCCTCGGCCTCATGCCACTGGTGGTCCAGTGCGGCTTCGATGTCCTGTGTAAAGACGATTGGATCGGGAGGCAGGTAATCAAAAAGTGATTCGAGTTGTGTGAAAAATAGTGATAAATAATATTCGATGCCGGCAGGTGACATACCCTGCGAAACATCTTGATACAAAGGGCAGTTGCGCGGATCGCTGGTGAACTGCTGGTGCCATCGATCCTGAAAATGATTGATAGCGGCTTCTGTGAGTGGGAACTCCCGTGCGGGTAACAGACTTACACTGTCGACTTTCTCTATGGAAAGTTGTGTTTCCGGGTCAAATGTCCGGAGCGTGTCGATTTCGTCATCAAACAAGTCGATTCTGTAGGGCAGGTCTGAACCCATCGGGAATATGTCCATGATCGCACCACGCACTGCAAATTCGCCGTGCTCCACCACCGTATCGACACAATAATAGGCTGAAGCTTCGAGCTTTCTGCGCATCGAGTAAACGTCAAAAGACTGCCCCGTTTTCAGTATCAGGCTGTTACCAAGCGCGAATTGCCGCGGTGTGATTCGGTGCATGAGGCTTGAAGCCGGTACTATCAGGGCGCCGGAACTTTGCTCCGGCAACGTGTTCAGAATTGATAATCGATCTGAAATGATGTCTTGATGAGGAGAAAATCCATCGTAAATAAGTGTTTCCCAATCCGGAAATAGCATGACGGGGACACTGGCGGGCAGGTAAAATCGTAATTCGTCGGCGGTTCTTTCCGCAGCCAGCACATCGGTTGTAACGACGAGGCAAAAGTTTTTTTGAGCGATAATTTGCTGAGCAATCGCGAGGGAAGCAGCGCTGCCGGGTAAATTGCTCCAGTGGCGTCGTTCACCCGTTTTTGACGGAACTGTGTGCTGCCCAAGGTGAAGGTTGCTCATACTGATTGACTGTCTTCCGGCGGATTATTTTGGGTGGAGAAGAGTACTATCTGCACCTGTAAATTCAAAGTACAGAAGGTCAAAATGGTGAAATGAATGCAGGGTAAAATAACCATAGCATGTTCTACCATACTTGGTGTTTTCCTTGGTTGGGCGCTCCATTCGTTGTGGATTCAGGTTTTGTTGCCTCAGACAGATAGCGACCGGGACGCTCCGACACAGACGAGCAACGCTGATCCTTCGTTGCGTCGGGACGCTCAGCGATCGGCATCATTAAATCAGAGGAACACCGACGCGAGCTTGTTTAGGGACAATGCTGACGTAAAGATCTTTCGCGGTTTATTGAATAGGGTTACGCAACTGCAGGCTGAGGGTGATCATAGCGGGGCGATAGAAACGCTGTTGCAAGCTTCGCTGGAGATTTCCAATCTGCCTGAGGGTGCTGAATTTGAGTTCACCCTTGCCGAAACAATGGACCGTGCATCCCGTGAGCTGATTTCACAGGAAAGATACGCGGTACTTGATCAAATCTACGAGCGTCTCACCCTCGAGTTACCCGAATATGCTGAATACTATCTAAAGCTCGGGCTGCTGAGGATTCGGATGGGTAATGAGCCTGCCGCTTTCCAGCCATTGGCGCAGATTCAAAATCATAGTCAATATGGTGCTCACGCGAGGCGACTGTTGATCCAGCTTGAAGAAAGCCAGACCGTCGCGGCAACGTGGGTCGAAGAAATACCCCTGAGTGTGAGGAGAGGGCAGTATGCCGTAGAAGCGATTGTCGATCCGGACAGAAATGGCAGGAAGGCTACGATAAGGTTATTGGTCGATACTGGTGCCGCAATCACGGCTATAGATGCTTCGGTACTCTCGGGGCTGGGGTATAATCTCAATGAGAGATCGGAATATTTCGCAACCGCAAATGGGGTTGTGCAAGCCCCAGTCGTGACGCTCGGCGCACTTTCGATTGGTGAAAGCTCTGTCAACAGGCTAACGATCGGCGCATTGAACTTCGACGCGCAAAAGAATATTGATGGTTTGCTTGGGATGAATTTTCTTCGGCACTTCAAATTTCATTTGAATCAGGATTCACAAAAGCTCGAACTCCAGCGGCGGGCAGACTAAAGCATTTGTTTTGCAGTAATAAGAGGTTTTTCGTCGCCCAATATAACCGCCTGTTTATATTCCCTGCTAGGGTGTTGATTTGATCAAGAGGAAACTCGATAATACGCGAAAATCCGGCGCAGCTTTGAACACTTGGGCTCGCCGAGTTGGAAAAACTCCCAAATTTCAACCAGATAATGGACATTCGTTCAAAGGAGTCGCTAGTGGCAAAGCCAGGGTTAGAAGGGGTATTCGCAGACTGGAAAGAGCGCGAAGCATTAGCGGAAGCAATGATTCCACTGATTGGTGGGTTGTATCGCAGAAATGTGGTCATTTATATTCATGGCGTGCCTTTATACAACCAATCTGTCATAGACCTGATGAAGGCTCATCGTTTCGTTCGCCAGTTGGAGATGAACGAGATGTCTGAGTTTGAAACGCATCCAATGCTCGAAATCCTGAGTAGCCTTGATCTGGGTCCCGCGCATGTCGACATCGGTAAGCTGGCGTCTCAATACATGGATGATTCCAGAGGGCTATCCATCAAGGCTTATGTTGAGATGCAATGCCGTGACATTTTAGGCCGGCAGGACACCATTACGCACGAACCAGTTGATGTGGTTGTCTATGGTTTTGGAAGAATTGGCCGTCTCGTGACGAGATTGTTGGTTGAAAAAACCGGTGGTGGTCACAATCTGGTGCAGCGCGCTGTGGTACTTCGGCCACCGAAAGACCCGATAAAAGATTTGAACCGTAGAGCGAGTTTGCTGAGACGCGATTCAATCCACGGAGGCTTCAAAGGAACGATTCGCGTTGATGAAGAAAACCACGTACTGGTCTGCAACGGCAATGTGATCCGTTTCATTTATGCGAATGACCCTGCGACAATTGACTACACTGAATATGGCATCAATAAGGCGCTGGTTATTGACAGCTCGGGTGTCTGGCGCGACGAGGCCGGGTTGTCGCAGCACCTTCAATCAAATGGTGTCTCTAAGGTGTTACTTACAACATCGGGCAAGGGGCAAATTAAGAACATCGTTTCGGGGGTCAACTCCGCGTTAATAGAACCGGAAGACAATATTATTGGCGCAGGTTCCTGCACAACCAACGCGATAGTTCCAGTGTTGAAGTCGATGAACGATGGTTTTGGTATCGTTCACGGGCATATGGAAACCGTGCACGCATACACGGATGATCAAAATCTTCACGACAACATTCACTCGAAAGAGCGAAGGGGCCGTAGCGCTGCTTTGAACATGGTCTTGACCGAGTCTAATGCGACGAGTTCAGTCGGTAAGCTCCTGCCGGAACTGGACGGAAAGTTAACAGGTAACTCAATACGCGTGCCTGTACCTAATGTATCAATGGCGATTTTGAACCTCAGCCTGAGCAAAGAGGTGACAAAAGAATCCGTGAATGAATATCTGCGAGACATATCGCTGAACTCATCTATGCAGCGTCAGATCGGGTACACCATGTCGAATGAGGTGGTATCTTCTGACTTTAATAGCGACAGACATGCGGGCGTCATCGATTCTGATGCGACCATTGTTGATGGTAAGCAAGCCGTCCTCTACGTGTGGTATGACAATGAGTTTGGTTATACATGTCAGGTGCTGCGTGTTGCCCAGAAAATGGCTGGGGTAAAATATCCTGTTGTGCCGCGTCAACCCTCCACTGATCCGGCTCAGAGTCTGGATGCCCCTGTGCGGCTCAAATCCGCGTCCTAGAATTACTTTCGCGTCGCTTTTAGACATAACGCGCAAAATAGAGAGACCTATGGACTAAAGTGGGTCTCTTTTCTGTAGATTAATGTCATTCCGCCCACTATAATGAGCCGCGATTTTAGCAGGGTTCATTGTTGCGAATCGCTATCAAGCAAATTATCCGTGGTTTATTGGGGAAGCACGATAGTCAGCGATACAAGACCGAATGACGGATTACACTTTATTTCTTATTTTTTAGATCTTTTGTCAATTCTGAGAGGGTTTAACTCACGAAACCTTGTTTTTCGGTTGCGTGAATGTAATGCCTTATCTAATGACACATAGCCAGGTAACGGATGATAAAGACTAAGCGAGGTTTGGATTTACCTATATCGGGCAGTCCCGAGCAAAAAATCGACCAAGGACGGCCCGCGCGAAGTTGCGCAGTGGTTGGATATGATTTTCCCGGTTTGAAGCCAACGATGGCTGTTGCTGAAGGTGACAAGGTTGTTGCAGGGCAACTACTCTTTACCGATAAAAAATCTGACGGTATCAATTACACAGCACCCGCCAGTGGTACAGTTTCAGCGATTCATCGCGGCGCCAAACGGGTGTTTCAGTCGATTGTCATCGATATGGAAGAGGGTGGTGATGGTGAGGCCGTTAGCTTCGCGAGTTATAAAGCGGGTGACATTAGCGATCGGACAAGAGCGGAAGTTACCGATTTGCTTTTGGAGTCCGGCGAATGGACAGCGTTGCGAACAAGACCATATAACAAGGTACCTGCGCTTGGTACTACGCCGTCAGATATTTTCGTTACAGCAATAGATACCCGTCCACTAGCGGCGAACCCCGGTCTATACATAGCCGAGCAAAAAGAAGCTTTCACGAATGGTTTGTCAGTGCTCGCGAAACTCACTGACGGTGCTGTTTTTGTGTGTAAAGCCGCTGAAACAGATTTTTCTTCCAGCGTTCCTCAGGTAAAAGTCGAAACTTTCTCAGGTCCTCATCCGGCTGGTTTGGTGGGCACACACATCCATTTCCTTTCTCCTGTCTCTGCAGACAAGACAGTCTGGCACTTGGGTTATCAGGACGTCATTGCCATCGGCCATTTATTTACGAGCGGTAAGATTTATGCTGAACGCGTGGTTGCGCTGGCGGGTCCGGGTGTTGAATCTCCGAGATTGATTCGCACAGTTCGTGGTGGCTCGTTGGACGAGTTGGGTGCCGGTGAATACAAGACAGGAAACCAGAGAGTTTTATCTGGCTCTGTCTTCGATGGCCGTACTGCTCAGGGCGCACTCGCCTATCTTGGACGTTTTCATAATCAGGTATCAGTTCTGGCTGAGGGCACTGAACGAGAGCTTTTCGGATTTGTAGCACCGGGCACCAAGAAGTTTTCAGTCACTGGCTTGTTTATGTCCTCCTTGTTCGGTTTGAAAAACCACGACTTCACGACTAGTACGGGTGGTAGCAACAGGGCGATGGTGCCGATAGGTACCTACGAAAAAATGATGCCGCTGGATATTCTGCCGACACAGTTGTTACGCGCGTTGCTAGTTAATGATGTTGAGGTGGCGATGCAACTGGGTTGCCTAGAACTCGATGAAGAAGACCTGGCTTTGTGTACTTTTGCATGCCCGGGTAAGTATGAATATGGCCCATATTTGCGCCAAATGTTAACGCTGATTGAGGCGGAGGGATAAGAAACAGATGTCACTTAGAACTACTTTAGACGATCTTGAACCTCATTTTAGCAAGGGCGGGAAATACGAAAGTTTTTATGCACTGTATGAAGCCATAGACACCATTTTATACACCCCCGGAAAGGTTACGGCCGGTGCCTCGCACGTGCGTGATGCGGTCGACATGAAACGTGTGATGACTACCGTTTGGTGGTGTGCGTTTTTTCCAATGCTCGCCGGTATGTATCACGTGGGGCTGCAAGCTAATCTTGCGATGGACAACATGGGCATTGAAGGCGTGGCCGGTTGGCGTGGTTGGATTATCGAGCTACTCGCCGGCTACGACGCAGACAACTGGTGGCATTGCTTGATCTATGGTGCTTCGTTTTACGTGCCCATTTATATGGTGACATTCATAGTGGGCGGTTTTTGGGAAGTCCTGTTCGCTGTTAAGAGAGGACACGAAATTAATGAAGGGTTCTTTGTTACCAGCATTTTGTTTTCCCTCATCCTACCTGCGACCATTCCGCTTTGGCAGGTTGCTATCGGAATCAGTTTCGGTGTTGTAATTGGTAAGGAAATCTTTGGGGGTGTGGGTAAAAACTTTCTAAATCCAGCGCTCACCGGACGTGCATTCATCTTCTTTGCTTATCCAGCAGAATTGTCAGGCGATTCAGTATGGACGGCTGTAGATGGCTTTAGTGGTGCGACAGCATTAAGCATTGCGGCGGCCACTGGGGTTGAGGGTTTGATGACCGAACTCAGCTGGACGGATGCCTTCCTTGGCAAGATGCAAGGGTCTGTCGGAGAAACTTCGACACTGGCGATTTTGATAGGCGGCGCAATATTGTTGTATACCCGGATCGCGTCGTGGCGAATCATGGCAGGCGTCATGATAGGGATGGTCACACTCTCCACACTGCTTAATCAGGTTGATTCTAGCAATCCTATGTTCAGCTTGCCTTGGCACTGGCATCTTGTACTCGGAGGCTTTGCTTTTGGCATGGTTTACATGGCAACCGATCCCGTATCGGCTGCGATGACAAACACGGGAAGGTGGTTTTACGGTGGACTAATCGGTGTCATGGTCGTGCTCATACGGGTGATCAATCCAGCTTTTCCTGAAGGGATGATGCTGGCAATACTCTTTGCGAATCTGTTCGCATCACTGATTGACTGGTCTGTTGTCCAATCGAATGTTAAGAGGAGGCTCGCGCGAAGTGTCTGATTCACAAGAGAATTCGGATTCTAAAGAACCCGCAACCAAAAATAAGGATTCGCTGGCGAATATACTCACCGTGGCACTTGGCGTGTGCTTTGTTTGTGCGGTGGTTGTTGCCGGCTCTGCAGTCTCCTTGAAACCCACGATTAAGGCGAATAAAGAACTCGATCGAAACAAAAATATCTTGATAGCTGCCGGGCTTTTCAAACAAGGCGAAACGCAAGAGTCGGAAATTGATGGGTTGTTTGAGCAATTCACAGTCCGGGTTGTTGATCTTCAAAACAAAACGTTTTTGACGGAAGATCAAATCGCTGAGGCAAACCTTGATATTAGCAAATACGATCAGCGCAAGGCTGCCAAGATACCTGGAATGTCGATGGAGTTGTCTAACGAGCAAGATATCGCCTCGATTAGTCGACGAGCAAATTATAGTGTCGCCTATCTGCTTGAGAAGGACGGTGAGGTTGAACGAATAGTGCTGCCTGTTCACGGATATGGTCTATGGTCCACCCTCTACGGATTTCTTGCCTTGCAAGGTGACGGTAATACGGTTGCTGGCATCACGTTTTACGAGCAAAAAGAAACTGCTGGTCTAGGCGGTGAAGTAGATAACCCGAGTTGGAAGAATCTTTGGGTCGGAAAAGAAATTTACCAAGACGGTGCGGTTGCCTTGAAGGTAATTAAAGGCGCTGTCGACAAATCAGCGCCCGATGCGAAATACCAAGTTGATGGTCTTGCCGGGGCTACGTTAACCAGTAAGGGTGTAGAAAACTTGATTGCCTACTGGATGGGCGACGAAGGTTTTGGTCCTTTACTTTCAGACTTTAAGAGTTAGTTGGTCAGTGATCAATTGTCTTATAAAGCAACGTTTACAATAAAAATTATTGGGAGTCAGTAAGTGTCTCAAAGTGTTAAAGAGGTGTTGTTAGCACCTATATTGCAGAACAATCCGATTGGGCTTCAGATACTAGGTATATGTTCTGCGCTCGCGGTGACAAGCAAAATGAGTGTGGCGCTGGTGATGTGCATCGCTCTTACGATTGTCACGGCTTTCTCTAATCTTTTCATTTCGTTAATCCGAAACAGTATTCCCAGCAGTATTCGAATTATCGTTCAGATGACCATTATTGCTTCTTTGGTCATTGTGGTGGACCAAGTGCTTGGTGCGGTGGCTTATGACACCAGTAAGCAACTGACGGTGTTTGTCGGTCTTATTATCACCAACTGTATTGTGATGGGTCGCGCTGAAGCTTTCGCTATGCAGAATCCTCCCGGGATCAGTTTCATAGATGGTGTGGGCAATGGTCTGGGTTACAGCGCGGTGCTCATGGCTGTTGCAGTTATCAGGGAGTTTTTTGGGTCCGGTAGTTTGTTCGGATTTGAAATCCTTCCGCTGGTGACTAATGGTGGTTGGTATAACCCCATGGGGATGATGCTGCTGCCACCGAGCGCGTTTTTTATTATCGGTCTGTTTATCTGGGCGCTAAGAGCTTCTCGCCCAGAGCAAGTAGAGGAAGCAGATTATGAAATTGGTGGTCACACTGCACTAACACGGGCAATGTGATTAAGACCACGTGGCGGCTAGCGTGCCAGAGTGACACGACTCGGGTTACGTCGTTGAAATTAAGCAGGAATTGGAAATGTTTGAGTACTACTTAAGTCTTTTTGTAAAGGCGATTTTCATAGAAAACATGGCGTTGGTTTTCTTTTTGGGGATGTGTACTTTTATTGCTATCTCAAAAAAGATAGAAACGGCAATAGGTTTGGGAATCGCTGTGGTTGTCGTTCAGGCGATCACGGTGCCTGTGAATAATCTGATTTATGCTTACCTGCTTGCTGATGGTGCTTTGGCTTGGGCGGGCTTGCCGGATGTTGATTTAAGCTTTCTCGGCTACCTGAGTTACATCGGTGTCATTGCCGCTATTGTGCAAATTCTTGAGATGTTTTTGGATAAATATGTTCCAGCACTCTACAACGCACTGGGTGTTTTTCTTCCTTTGATAACAGTGAACTGCGCCATTCTTGGTGCATCAATATTTATGGTAAATCGTGATTACAACTTCTCTGAGAGTGTAGTTTACGGTATTGGCGCAGGGGTTGGCTGGGCGATAGCAATTGTTGTGCTGGCCTCTATCAGAGAGAAAATGAAGTACAGCGATGTCCCGGAAGGGCTGCGTGGTTTAGGTATCACATTTATTACGGTTGGCTTGATGTCGTTAGGCTTCATGTCATTTGGTGGAATTTCACTATAGTTCGAAGTTGATATGAGTACAGAAATAATTTTAGGTGTATCCATGTTCACCGTCATCATTATGATGGTGGTGTTCGTAATTCTCGCAGCAAGAAAGCAACTGGTAAGTACCGGCGACGTCTCAATAGAGATAAACGGGAATCCTGATCAGTCACTTGAGACTGCTGCTGGCGGTAAACTGCTAACAACCCTGTCTGATGCGGGTATTTTCCTCTCGTCCGCTTGTGGCGGCGGTGGTACCTGTGGCCAGTGTCGATGCCGCGTGCTTGATGGTGGTGGCTCAATGTTATCTACCGAGGCGAGCCACTTCACTCGTGGTGAAGCGCGCGACGGGTGGCGCCTCAGTTGCCAAACGGCAGTGAAGCAGGACATGAAAATCGAGGTGCCTGCGGAAATCTTTGGTGTAAAACGCTGGGAATGTGAAGTCGTTTCTAATGACAATGTTGCCACGTTCATTAAAGAGCTTGTGCTGAAACTACCGGAGGGAGAAGAGGTTGATTTTCGAGCCGGCGGTTTCGTTCAATTCGAAATTGATCCTTATGATATCGATTATAAAGACATCGATGTTGACGAAGAGTATAGAGGTGATTGGGAAAAGTTCGGCGTATTCGAGAACAAGTCCAAGGTAGATGAGACCACCATTCGCGCTTATTCGATGGCAAACTATCCCGAAGAAAAAGGGATCATGAAATTCAATATTCGCGTCGCCTCTCCACCGCCAGGCACCGACTTTGAGCCAGGTAAAATGTCTTCATACCTTTTTACTCTGAAGCCAGGCGACAAGGTCACGATCTTTGGACCATTTGGCGAATTTTTTGCTAAAGAGACAAAGGCTGAAATGGTCTTCGTTGGTGGTGGTGCAGGTATGGCGCCTATGCGAGCGCATATCTTCGATCAGTTGCTGAGATTAAATACAGATCGAAAGATGACTTTCTGGTACGGCGGGCGAAACGAACGGGAACTGTTCTACGTAGATGAATACGATAAGCTTGCAGCCGACCACGATAATTTTGACTGGCACGTGGCTTTGTCTGACCAAGGTATTGAGGGTTGGACCGGATACACAGGGTTTATTCACAATGTGTTGTTTGAAAACTATCTTAAGGATCACCCGGCGCCAGAAGACTGTGAGTTCTATATGTGCGGGCCGCCTATGATGAATTCAGCTGTAATTCAGATGTTAGAAGATCTGGGGGTCGAAAGATCTAATATCTTCCTAGATGACTTCGGCGGTTAGACGAATAAGGTTTGGCACGAGGGGAATGGTCAGAAGCAGTGCTTGATCGTTACCCTCGAAGTCGCTCAAATTCTCATCGCATCAGCCTGGCTTCCGATCCGGCATCTTTTCCTCACTAACGTCATAGCCCGCCTCCGGCTGAATGCAAAGATAAGTGCCATCTTCTCGCTTTTCGGTCCAGGGTAGTACCTCGATAATGTCGCGATGCCTGCTCGCAGAGATTGCTTCTTCAACTGTACTGCTCTTTGCCAGCATTTCGATGTTCAGTCGCGTCGGAAATATAATAGTGTATTTGCCACTAGCCCCGCCTTCCAAAGCAGCGTCTGGAGTTATCCATATGGAGTCTACAGATTCGTGGCCGTCGTGAATTGCCGTGTGGTCTTCAGGTGCCTCCACAATGTAAAACCATGTATCAAATCGCTTGGGCATCATGGTTGGGGTAGTCCAATGTGCAAATGGGATTAACAAATCGCAGGCGAGATAAAGGTCTTCTTTTTCAAGGAAGTCCGCTATCGAAATCTCATTTGAATTAAGCTGATCGCGGTATGGCTCAAGACTCTGGAGTCTTTCTCCTGTGATGAGTTGTGCTTCACCGGGCGCACGTGCAAGTAAAACGCCGCATTCTTCAAATACTTCCCTGATCGCGCCTACCTGAAGTGCAAGCAATTCCTCATCTAAGTCATCTGTATCAGGGCATCGGTCGCGTACACGTCGGTCTCCTGGATCAATTTTTCCGCCGGGAAACACGAGTGCACCGGAAGCGAAATCGATTTGATGATGACGCACAACCATGAAGACTTCCAGTTGGCCGCCGGAAGCTGATTTTCTTACCAGCAAAATCGTTGATGCTGGAACTGGTGCGGGTGGGTTATTTGCTTTTTCACTAGACATATCAGATGCTCCGCTCTCTTTTTATAAGCCATTTTTCGCTTTCCCGGACCAGATCCAGTCGCTTCCTAGTCACATCTCCATAACGGTCTGATTCGTAAGTTTGTCTGAAGGTCACTTCAGCAAGATCAGTGCCTACGATCTCCAATTTCTCGAATAAAATAGATACGTTAATAAAAGCTGGTCGCGCCAGACGCGAACGCCGCAGGGTTTGCCATTTATCACGGGATTGTTTCCCGGGGACTCTGAACTGATCCGAATAATGCGCGAGATAGCGATCGACGTCCTGGTTTGACCAGTCTGCAGCCCAGTGATCAACCATCAATTTAAGCGATTCTTCTGTTGCTTCACTCATAAGAGTGATCGGTTCAGATAGCGATACGTTTTGGGGTAGCGGGGTCGTTGTTTCTTTAGGCTCTTTTTCTGCGCGCGCTACTTTTGGCGGGTCGGCTTCAAGAGATGCCGCAGTGATTTCTGCGACGGGCTCGGATAGTTCTGCCGATAGGTTACCAGTGCTGGCAATTGTTTGGATCTCAGCGGCAGTGGTCGTGCTTACCAGCTCATCGTTTTCGAAAATGCCATTGTAGACGGTGCCGTCGGGCAGAATCATCGTGCCGGGACCGTTGCGCCCATCATTTTTGAAATTGCCGACAAAACGTGTGCCGTCCTGCCAGAAAATTGTTCCTTTCCCGGTACGTTTGCCATCTACTACGCCGCCCACGTAGCGGGTGCCATCTGGCCACATGAGTGTTTTGGTCGCGGGTTCTGAAGCAGTCAGCGGCTGCTCTTCAGCAAAGGCCGGGACGCTGAGGATAAAAATGATAAATATTAGGTGACGAGCGTTTCTCATTGCGCAGATATTGTTGAGTTGTTCGGGGACGGCAAATAGTATCACCTCGTGGCCGCAAAAACTAAACAACGCTCGAGCAGAGGCAACTCGGGAGAAATTAAAACGATTCATTGAATCCGGCGCTGAAAAACCTTGAGTGAAACCGCTGCCTTCATCACGCGTTTTGGTTCGATTATCCAGGGACCATCTGCTCGAATCGATACTGTCACGGATTGTTTCTCTCCTAGCTGAATCTCCCTATCCCCATCGAATGCGAGTATACCGGGCCCCATCACTTTCGTTCGCTCCCCTAGACTTACGCGATTACAGCTTTCAATGCCAATTGTGTTGTAGAGCCCAGGCGAGATCGGGACTTCGATTTGCAGGTCAGCATCTTCTTTACATTGCAGTTTCACGCCGAATTTGTCTTCTGTGCCGCAGGGCAAAATAAAACCGCCGATGGGTGAGATGCCGACCGAAGCGGCTTCTGATCTTGCCAGAAAAATTTGTGAGATGTTTGAGGCAGAAAAAGGTAATAAGCTGCCTAATTGATCATTTTTAAGCAGTATAGCGTCGACTAGCGCGAGGTCTGTTGTGCCATCATCACACTCGACATGCACCTGTTTACACCGATAACAGTTTTCCTCTATCGGTACCTGACCAGAGCAGATAAGTCCTGCAGCCGCGCCAGCAACCGAAGCTTCTACCATCTGTGGAAAAACGTTATTCGTACCCGTTGATAGAGGTAGCAATACGGCATCGGGGCAGGTTCTTGCAACAATTCGATTAGTCCCGTCACCGCCCAACACAATAAACGTACGGCAACCTGCTGCCCACATGCGTTCCGCCGCAGTGACAGTGTCATGAGCATTGTGTTTGAGTTTGAATTCAAGCATCTTGATTCGAGTTTTTTCAGCGATATTCTCTACCGCCCGCTCGCTGATTCGAAACGGCTCCCTCGCAAGATACACTTCCTGTGCGCCGTTCTGAAGCGCCCCAAGGACGAGGCGGGTAACTTGTTGCTGCTTATCGTGGTGTGCGCTGATACTAGCTCTGGCGGCGACTCTGCGAACGTCACGCCCGGACATGGGATTTACAATAATACCTAACGGGTGCATGAGCCCTTCTCAAATGTTGCGAATGCCGCAGAAATATCTAACTTTTTCTAGTGAACACCCACTGGTCTTCGGTGGAGAATGCAGGGTTAAAAACATAGCCGTCGACGTCAAAAGATTTAATATCTTCGGGTTTGCTGATTCTGTTTTTGACGATAAAAGAGGTCATTGAACCCCTGGCTTTTTTAGCGAAGAAGCTGAGGACCTTGTAGGTTCCGCCACTAAAATCTTTGAATACAGGCGTAATTACGGGTAACTGAAAACTTTTTGGGTGTACTGATTTAAAGTATTCGTTGGATGCGAGGTTAATGAGCGTCTTGCTCCGATGGCTCGACATCTCCTGTTCAATTGACTCTGCGATGCAAGACCCCCAATAATCGTACAGGTCTTTACCATTGGCGTTCTTAACCTTAGTGCCCATTTCAAGGCGATAAGGCTGGATCAAATCAAGTGGGCGCAATAGTCCATAGAGACCTGAGAGAATGCGAATGTTTTTTTGAGCAAAGGTGAAATCTCGGGACGAATATTCCTCAGCCGCCAGTCCGATATAGACATCTCCTTTGAAGGCAAGCAGTGCCTGTTTAGCATTGTCTTGAGTAAAAGGCAGCTGCCACGCTTCAAATCGCTGCTGGTTTAGCTCCCCGAGTTTTGGGCTGATGCGCATCAGTTTCGACAAATCTTTTGCACTGAATTCGCGCATGATTTTTACAAGCTCCGAAGATCTTGCCAAGAAGGCGGGATCAGTGGCGGCGCGTGTTTTTGCGGGAGATTCAAAATCCAGAGTTTTCGCGGGAGAGATAACGGTGAGCATCGGGTCTGTTTTTTCTATTAATAGGGATAGGAGATATTATCTTGCTCTTGGTTTGAAAGAAAGCAGAGAAAGGTTCCGAAGTTGATATCTCGGAATCAGAGCGAGAAGTGGTCGATTTTTTTTGGGATAAATAACAGGGGCTTTCATTTGCTTAGGCCTAAGACTTAAATGATTGGATCAAGTAAAATCTTTTGACACTGTTGACGTAATCTCACTCGCTTAGATTCACTGTTCCTGACCTCCCAGGTTTCTTTTGCAATATTCTATGCTAGTGAAGTTCCGCGGAAAGCCGCGATATCCGGATATGCCAATCTCGCGGAAAGCAGGGCGGTCGTTGGTAATCTAGCAAGTCTTCGAACGCATGAGCGATGTTTAACAGTAGGGATGGCCGGTCATCTTCTCTTCGGGCGGGGTGTCCGCTTGCATGGCATGGTCAAAAAAGACCTGCGGTAGACGAAAGTGAAGCGGGTAAGCCTAACTTCTTGGAGGCAAGACCGATGTGCTGGTGATTTTTGAGGGTGTAATATCCACGGGAGAGTCAGGAATACAGGTTGCCTTGGTGTCTAAACGTCCACAGGGCTATAGTTGTCATTTATGTAGATAGCGCAGGGACAAGTACAGAGTGCTACTGGTCAACCGCAAAACTATAGGTTTTAAATAGCAGAAAATTGAAAATGGTGACAAAATTGATATTGCGTGCATTATCATGGAATATCAGCTTCGCTGAGTAAGGTGCCAATGACGGGTGATGAACGCTGGGTTTGAGCGATGAAAATAATGGTAAGGATTTTTTTTGCTGCTTAGCGACAGGTAATGTCTTTTTAGAGACGTTCGATTTAAGAGAGATAGGACGATAGGTTCGACCGACGAAAGGTTATCCGATTCTGGCTATCTGGCGCTAAACTATAGGTCGTTCGCCAGCGCAAGAGATTGATGACAGAAATACGATCCGGACTAAGGGTGCTAACCTTGGTCTGGAAATTTCCCAAAGGAGAAAGTGCAATGAGACTGAATATAATAGGTGTCGTCATATTAGCGATGTCTGTCCTGCTTGGATTTAGCAGCGCAGCCCTAGCGAAAGAGCCGCCGGTTGCCAAACTAGTGCAAGTGAATGGAAATGTTGAGTACAGTCGAAATGGGACTACTTGGCGCCTTATCAGAAGAACAAAATATCTGTTTGATGGTTATCAAATCCGAACAGGTGACAACAGCACAGGTAAACTGATCAATCAACTTACTGGCATGTCTCAAGATTTGGACGCAAATAGTTTGATCAAAGTTGGCGAAGCAGGCATTGAACTTATTTCAGGGAATCTTTCAGAACCGAAGCAAGAATCCGGTACTATTTTCGAGGGTTTGTCCAACAAATTTGCCAAAGTTCAGCGCTACACGACGGTGCGTCGTAGCGTCGTTTCAGGACCCTCTGATTCATGCGACAGCAAAGTTCGAACTATTCGGTCTTTGTCCCTGTCAGCGTCGCATCCGGATCTTGTATGGAGAAATGCCTGCCCTGAACTTTCGTATAAACTGATTATCGATGGCCAGAGCGTAGAGATTGCGGCCGAGTCTACCTCTGAAATGATTCGTTACAAGGTGAGTGATGTTGAGGAAGGTGAGCACAGCTATCGAGTCGAAGTGCTCGATAAAGATGGTACGGTATATATCCCACGAAGAGATTCGGCTTTCACATGGGTTGGGCAAAAAGAAGAAATGGCGATCCTTTCCGAGTTGGAAAAAGCCGGTGATGATGTCTTTGTCGCTGCCGATGTGCTCGAAGCAAACAATATGACAGTTGCCGCGATGGACGCCTACCGGGAGTATTTTCGGGAGAACCCAGATGATAACGATATGCGGCCATTGCTGATCGGGTCGTACAATGATCTAAAATTAAGCAACCTGAAGGATAGCGAAGCGAGATTGTACAATGCCTCCTTGGAAGAGGATTTCTGACCACCTTTGCTCAACGCGAGTTGAAGACGCTTTATTAAACAGGTTAACTATTAAAGCCTGCAGGTATCTTATAAGATGTTTGCAGGCTTTTTTTTGGCTGACTGGCAGTACCTCTAATTCGAAAAGATGATAATTAAAAAGTGAGGAGTCATGGGTAAAATTGGTAAACACAATGATCTTTTTGTCATCGTGGTCATCTTCTTGGTGGCCTTGTTTTTTGAATATCGCGAGGCATTTTCACTTATTGAAGATGAAACCCTTTCTTATAGGCAGATACTGCGTACCTACAATGCCGACGCAAACCTGACGAGTCCGGCGGACGATATTGTCATTGTTTATACCGACGAGGAGTTCTACGAAGAATATGATAAGTACCCGCTTCGGCGTGTAGATTTGTCGACAATTCTGGTTCGACTAAAAGAGATGGGCGCGTCGGTGATTGGAGTCGACATGTTGTTGGATTTCAAAAGTGCCTATGGCGAAGATCCGTCTCTAGAGGATGCGTTTATTGAAGTTGGTAACGCCCTAATCGTTTCTCAGGCGAAGTTTGAAAATGAAGAGTTCGTAGGCGTCAACTACGCCATTGATAGATTCAGCAAACATACGAGTAACGGTTACTCAAATATTTCCTCGAACAGTGCTGTTTCTCAGAGTATTGTCCGTCTCAGAGTTTATCCTGAAATTGCTAAATCAGGTCAATGGCCTTTTGCTGTAGAAGCGGTTTCACAACATCTTGGCGTCGAACCCGAACTGGTCGGGCGGGATTTGGCCATTGGTGATATCGAGGTTCCGCTCGATCCTTTTAATGACTTGTATATTGACTATCCACTGTTGCCATCAGATGGAGAAGGAGGCACGGTCAGACTGCACGATGTTATCGGATTGTCAGCAGCAGACGTGCTGTTTGCTGAAGATGAGGAGGAACTCGAAGAACTTAGTTTTCTCGTGGAAGATAAAATTGTGCTGATCGGGGAGGTCGCCGAAGTTGCACACGATGAGTTTGAAACACCGGTAGGAAATGTCTACGGAGTAGAAATTATCGCGGATACTATTTCGACCATACTGCGAAGCGCGCCCCTCCGTGCAGCGTCGTTTTGGATTGAGGGGCTTGTCGCCTTATTGATGCTGTCGGTGATGATTGTTTCCCGAGGCATTGACAATCCCTTGCCACGGAATGCACTTAGTTTTGTCGCAGTATTGTTATTCATTACTGTTGCCTGTCTGGTCTACATCAATATCGGCCTGGTTCTCTCTATCAGTTATACCCTTCTGGCCTCGTTGCTAGCGATTATCGTCATTAACGGCAAGTATTATCTGAATGAGATGGGGCAAAAAGCGTTGATCCGCGACGCATTTGGACAGTACCTCTCACCCAAGGTTGTCGCGGATCTGGTGAAAGATCCCGAAAAATTAGTGCTTGGTGGAGAAGAGCGTGAAATGACCGCTTTCTTTTCTGATATTGCCGGATTTTCTTCGTTTTCAGAGAAAATGACGCCAACAGAACTGGTTAACGCGCTGAATGATTATCTCACAGCGATGTGTAGCATCATCGTTGATCTTGAAGGAACCATTGATAAGTTTGAAGGTGACGCAGTGATCGCTTTTTGGGGTGCGCCGGCAGTCCAAGCTGAACACGCAAAACTGTCGTGTTTTGGAAGCATCGACATGCAGCGGGAGATAAAAGTCATCAGTGAAAGATTTGTAAAGGAAGGTCGGCCGGCAATTTCAGTGCGTATGGGCGTTAATTCTGGGCCCATGGTCGTAGGCAACATGGGTTCAATGCAGCGTATGGATTACACCATGATGGGCGACGCAGTAAACCTTGCGGCCCGCCTTGAAGGTGCAAATAAGGCTTACGGCTCAGATATCATGATCACAGATGCCACCTATCGAGCCTGTGAGGACCACGTAGAGGTTAGAGAGCTTGATTACCTGCGCGTCGTCGGTAAGCAGGAAGTGGTTCACGTTTATCAATTAATAGATCGCAAAGGCCAAACCACCGGTGCCCTCGCAGATATGATGGTCGAGTTTGAGAAAGCACACTCAAGATACAGAGCGCTTGATTTTGAACAGGCGATCAACGGGTATAAAAAATGTCTGGAGCTGGTGCCCGATGATGGACCTAGTCGGGTCTTTCTGAATCGATGCGAATCCTATCTTACTTCTCCACCGCCTCAAGATTGGGATGGCGTCTTCACGCTCACCGAAAAGGGGTAACAAATTGATTGCTGCAAATTAGATAGCGAAGCTGTATTGGCGGCACCGGAAATAAGGAAACCCTAGATGACAATGATGGAGACAATCGAGGCTCGATTGGCTGATGAGCTAACCTTAAGTCACCTTGAAGTTGTGAACGAAAGTAGCAATCACAATGTGCCCCCTGGGTCTGAATCTCATTTCAAGGTAACAGCCGTGGCTGATGAATTTGAAGGGTTGCGTTTGCTTGCCCGCCACCGTCTAGTCAATCAGATTCTTGTTGAGGAACTCAAGCTCATTCACGCGCTTGCGCTGCACACGTATACATCGTCAGATTGGCAGGTACGTCACGCAGATGTACCTATGTCTCCGCCCTGCCTTGGTGGTGGGCGATAGAGCGCCAGCGTATTACCTACTCGCTTGCAGATTGCGCTGCCGACTGCTTCCGCGGTAAGGTTGTGATGTGGCCGAGCAGTTAACCCGTATCTATCCACTTGAAAGTGGCACCCTAGAAGTTGTTGTTAAAAGGCAGCGACGAAAATCTCTGGCATTGCACATCCTTTCCCCAAAAGAAGTTGAGATAAGAGCGCCACTCAAGTGTGCTTGGTCTTTGATTGATGAATTTGTCTATCTGAAAGAGGCTTGGATACGAGAGTCGATTACGAAATTGAAGGAAATGCCGGTTAGACCCTCACCGATTTTTGTCCACGGGGAGCATCACAAATTTCTTGGTAAAGATTATCAGCTCGAAGTTTGCCGTGGGATGCCGGCGCTGGTATTTCCGCTTGGTGAAAAGATCGTTGTACGTGCCAAAAATCCAGAGAAAAGGGGTGAAGTAGAGCGCTTGTTCCAAGGCTTTCTGAAGTCAAAAGCCTATGGTTATTTCCCCGATCGTATACGTGAGTGTCGGCAAAAATTTGTTGGTATTGATAACGGCATAGCCCATAGCTTGATTGACAAGCCTGCCAACATGATCAACCGGTTGAATGATGATTTTTGCGCGCCCGAGAAATTCCATATCAGAAAGATGAAAGCGCGCTGGGGAAGCTGCTCAAGTCAGGGCGAGCTTTGCTTTAACAGTCTATTGATGCAAAAAGATGAAGCGCTGATTGATCTGGTGATCGTACATGAGTTGTGCCACTTGCGGCACTTTAACCATAACAGGGCGTTCTACAAACTGCTGGGCAATGTGCTCCCAGACTGGAAGGAAAGAGAAAAAATGCTCGACGGGGGCTCAGTTGATTAGGTACCCGGGCGCAATGATCAGTGCTCAGTGCTTAGCTAAAGCATCGGCTTGAGTAGAGGCCAGATTTCATCCCTCAACAGTGGTTGTGCCTCTACGGTGGGGTGAATGCCATCTTTTTGTAGGAGATTACGGGAGGTTGAGACGCCATCAAGTAGGAATGGCAAGATTGGGACGTGCTGACTGTCGGCGATATCGGTAAATACCTTCTCGAAAGCATTGGTGTAGCGACGGCCGTAGTTTGGTGGGAGTACCATGCCCACGAGTAATACACGTGCCCCCGCCGCCTTTGATATACTTGTTAACTCAAGTAGGTTTTTTTGGATTTTGCTGATCGGGTAGCCTCTGAGGCCGTCATTTCCACCGAGTTCTATGATCACAATATCGGGTTGGTGAATATCGAGCGTTTTAGGTAATCTTACTAAACCACCCCCGGTAGTCTCACCGCTGACACTAGCGTTGACGAGTCGGTAGGGTATGTTATTTTGTTCAAACTGTTCGGATAGTAGATGCACCCAACCCTGTTCCTGAGCCATGCCATAAGCAGCACTGATACTGTCTCCAAACACGAGAATCACCCCATCCTGTCGAGGCGTTTGGTCCACAGGTTCAGCTGGATCAAGCTCTGAAGCAAATGTCGTCAATTGAAATGAACCCCAAAGTATTAACATCCAGAGAATTGCCCCTCTCTGAATCAATATGGAAAAGAATCGAGTGAGTGAAGTACCAGTGATAGAAAATTCTGCAAATGAAGTAATGGTCAAGGCTGTTGATCTCTGTAAAGTTGTGAGTACATCTGAAGGCCAGTTGACCATCTTGAAAGGGATTAACCTTGAAATCAAGAAGTCCGAGTCAGTTGCGATAGTGGGAGCCTCAGGATCAGGAAAAACCACAGTGCTGAGTCTGTTGGCGGGTCTCGATAATCCAACTCAGGGCGAGATATTTCTCGGTGGGGATGAAATCACCGCGATGGACGAGGAGCAACGCGCGCATACCAGGGGTAACAAGGTAGGGTTTGTGTTTCAGACTTTTCAGCTGTTGAGTAGTCTCACTGCGCTCGAGAACGTCATGCTTCCAGCAGAGCTGAAAAAAGATTCGGAGGCGGAGCAAAAAGCACTGAGACTGTTGCAGAGAGTTGGACTTGATCATCGCAGTCACCATTATCCGAGGCAGCTATCGGGAGGTGAACAGCAGAGGGTCGCGATTGCGCGCGCATTCGCATCCTCGGCAAGTATTTTATTTGCGGACGAACCGACAGGTAATCTTGACTCAAAAACTGGCGCCAAGATCATCGATTTGATCTTTGAGCTTAATGCGGAGTTCGGCACCACGCTTGTGCTGGTTACGCATGATTCCCGCCTCGCAGATCGTTGCGATAGGGCTATCCATATCGCCTCTGGCGTCATTGTTACTGGAGAAGAAATCGAGTGATTCAAATTGGTCTTGCGCTAAAACTGCTCTGGAGAGACTGGCGGTCCGGCGAACTCACGCTCCTGCTAGTATCTCTGATTATCGCTATCAGTACTGTGACGACGATCACGCTATTCGTTGATCGACTGCAACAAGCTTTGCTTTTAGAATCGTCAAGCTTTCTGGCAGCCGATGTCGTGATATCAAGTTCTGATCCCATTCGTCCTGAGCTACTCGAACACGCTGCAAAGCTGGGCTTGGAGCAAGCAGAAACATTAAGTTTCTTGTCGATGGTTTTCTCCTCAGATCGGGCCCAGTTTTCTTCGGTGAAAGCCGTGGATGACAATTACCCGCTGCGTGGAAAACTGATTGTCTCCGATGAGCCTTTTGTTGGAGGCGGCATCGCAGATAAAGGCCCGGAACCCGGACGGGTTTGGCTTGAGAGTCGGCTGTTTCCCTCGCTTGATTTGAAACAGGGCGAGCTGCTAGATGTTGGTGTCAGCAGTTTAACCGCAAGCCGGGTACTGATTAAGGAGCCGGACAGGGGAGGTGGTTTTGATGCGACTGGGCCTCGGGTTTTGATGAACCTTGAGGACGTTGCGGGAACCGGAGTGGTTCAGCCCGGCAGCCGACTGACCTATCGTTATCTGTTTGCGGGTGCTCCCGAGCTCATTGAAGATTTTAGCGCATGGGTGAAACCCAAGTTGGATGAAAATTCCCGCTTAATAGGCGTTAAACAGGGAACTCAGGGGATTGGTAATGCCCTTGATCGCGCGGAGCGGTTTCTCCTTTTGGGGGGGCTGTTGGGGGTTATTTTGGCAGGTGTTGCGATTGCACTCTCTGCGCAACGCTATTCGCTTCGTCACTATGATCATGTTGCAATACTAAAAACGTTAGGGGCGTCACCCGTCGCTGTAGATAGTTTGTTTTCGATCATCTTTTTAGTGCTAGGTACAGTGGCGACTTTGATTGGCACGTTGCTCGGGTATGTCTTTCAGGAGGCCGCAGTTACGATTCTCAGCCCTTATATTCCAGTAACACTGCCACAACCGACATTTGCACCTATTCTTCTGGGTATGGTGACAGGTTTTGTCTGTCTGTTGAGTTTTGCATTGCCTCCGCTAGTAAAATTACGAGGTATTGAGCCAATAAGGGTGATTCGGCGTGATCTTGAAGGTGGCGCCACCTCCAACCTCCTGAGTTACAGTGCTGCCATCATAGGCACCTTAGGATTGATGTGGTGGTATAGCAAAAACATTGAACTGACATTAATGATTTTCGCAGGTGCAACCTGTGCTTTGGCGGTTTTAGCGCTGATCTCAATGACCTTGCTTCAAAGCGGTCGCGTGCTTGGAATTCAGGCTGGCAGCGCCTGGCGTTTGGCTCTTGGTGGTATGCAGCGCCGAGCGAAGGAAAACACCTTGCAGATAATGGTGTTTGGTCTCGCCATTATGCTATTGCTTATTTTGTTTTTGGTGCGAACAGCATTACTTGATGACTGGCAAGCGCAAATCCCTGAGGATGCGCCTAACCATTTTGCCATCAATATTGCGCCCGAAGATGTAGAACCTATTGAAACATTGATGCGGGCAAGGAATCTGGTACCTCAACCCGTTTACCCGATGATCCGCGGCAGGATAAGTCTCATAAATGGTGATGCGGCGTCTGAAAGGGACGATCAACGTAGGCGCCAGCAGGGTAACGATGAGCGTCGTGGTCCGGGTTCTAATTCAGGGAGAAATTTAACCTGGTCAGGCACGCTACCCATTGATAACACACTTGTGAGCGGTGAGTGGTGGACCGAAGATTACAGTGGTGAGCCTCTGGTTTCTATCGAAGAAGATCTGGCTCAAACCAACGATCTCAAAGTAGGTGATGCACTTGTCTTTAATATTCAGGGTCGGGAATTACCCGCGCGCATCGCCAGCATTAGGACCGTGAGTTGGGACAATATGAAACCTAATTTCTACATTATATTTTCTCCCGGTGCGTTGGCTGATTTCCCCTCAACATTCATGACCAGTTTTCATCTCGATAAAGAACAAAAGCTGCTTCTCAATGAATTAATACGTGAGTTTCCCACAATGACGGTGATCGAAGTCGATGCCGTGATAGAGCAGATTCAGATTATCATTAGTCAGGTGACGCTGGCGGTGGAGCTGGTTCTTGTGCTTATTATGGTCTCGGGCGCGATGGTCTTGTTAGCGAGCATTCAGGCGAGTATGGACGAGCGCTT
>CAJXBG010000043.1 GCA_913050215.1 uncultured Gammaproteobacteria bacterium | reverse complement strand
TCAGCATCTGACTCATAGTCCCACATCGTGTATCCCATAAAACTGTTCACGAACATGTTGGGCTGGTGCATGTGACACGAAATACACTGAGCAGTAGGAATGGCTCTGGAAAAAACGTGTTTAATCGGATGGCCTTCTTCGTCTTTGGGAATAGTTGGGTCTACCGTCTGGGTCATACCGGTATGGCCTGCCGCCCCATAGGGGCCAGAGTGCCGCGGATCACGATCATTCGCGTAAACCACATGACAAGAACCACAGCCGGATGTTCTGAAATCACCCGGATTATCGTTAGTGCCGAGGAACCACATTAATGGATCATTCAGTCTTGTTTTGTGGACATTTAGTACAGGTACTGAAATTCTTTGTCCAGTACCCGGCCCTCGATTCGATTGTCTGAAATCGGGACGACCTGGTTCCTCAATTCGCTGCAACAATCCCAGCGCATTGGGCAGTCCTGTTTCCGGGAACAAGTTTGAAATATTTCTTCCGCCACGCTCGAAGACCCTGAAAACATCCCCGGGAGGTACCGTCTCCCAAGAGGGAATCGGACTTAACATCGGCAACACACCATACTCTTTTTGCGCTTTCGCGGCGTCTTTCAATGGTGGGCCTTTAATCGCGCTTGGCTCTCCGTCCGGCGTGTAAGCTTCACCGAGAATATAGTTTTTAAATGGCAGCACATTATTCGCGTAAGTGGCAGCGCCAAACAACATAGCACCTGTCGCCATGATACTGCGCTTCGCCGCTTGAACAATTTCTAAGTGGCAGGCACCGCAGGCTTCTTTGGCCACTCTAAGGTCGGAAGGATTAACAAACCGAACGAACTCCTTCGCTTCCTTATTAAGCAACGCGTAGGAAACTTCCGGATTGCGGCTGTGAGGAAAGTTCCAATCTTCTGGATAACTTGGGAGGACATGCGCTTCTTCCATCGCATGGTCATAATCACTATGTTCCGCGCCCTCATGCGCGAACACATCCGCATTACCGCCATGACAATCAGTACATCCCAGTATGACACCTGGGCTTGCATGCATACTCAAACTGTCGGTATCCGTGTGACATGACATGCACCCGGCACTTTTTCCCTTCGCCTCTTCTAGGGATTGCGATCGGGGCGCAGGAACAATCGGGTCGTATACTCGCTCGACGTAGGCGCCACCGGCCTCAGATCCGTAAGCAACATTTGTGAGGAGGCCACCGGTGAGTACCAGTAGCAACGTTCCTGCTTTAATTATCTTATGCGTTAAATGCTTCATGTTCTGAAACTTCGTTCCTAGTACGTCAGTGTAATGTTGGCTAGTATCGAATACGGCGTCTCAGCCTCATTACCATACAAATCGTCAAATCCATCTCCGCCAATCAGCGCGGCACCCGACAATCTAACCACAATGTTTTGCGACATAAATGGTCGATAGGTTAATGATAGCGAAACATCATGTCCCAGCATCTCATCAATCGGACCCTGCTGCCTTACTGCTTCCAAAAGCGTCGTCGAATCAAAGCGGAAATAATTCCAATTCGCCGACAATCGGAGTTCAGGAAGTAGGTCAGCATCAGCACCGACGCCAATCATTTGAATGCCTGGGTTGATAAAGTTAGATTGACCTTGTTCTTTTGAGGGTCTTAGCGATGGGATAATACCGTTTCGACCCATCAGCGCTATGCCACCGCCGCCAATCAGCGGGACATTTTGCCGAATAATAAAACTAGTATCTGCACCGGCGAATTGAGGATTCTCGAAAATCGCATCAAAGCCATTCGCCTCGTCGTCAAACGGATCGTCGTCGCCAGAACTCCACAACGCAGAGATTCTCGGCCTAAGCCAATCGAAATCCATAGATGCTTCAGCCGCCATGAAAAACGCGCTAATGTCTTCTTTTTTGCCTGCCAGCCTGGTACTGCTTTGTTGGCCAAAAGCGTAATAAACAGAGGTCGTCAGATTGACTCGATCAAAGTGACCATCTCCACTGTAGCCTAAATACGTCACCTCATAATTGCGAGTTCGTTCTTCAAAAATGGACGCAGGTCGTTGGATGAAACTATTTTTATCAAACAGAATCTGATCCTTCTCGCGATTACTATTGTGGATGACTGTGGCCTGAGAAAAGAACCCCATCCGAGGGAAGTCTTGCCAATAGACATTCGCGGCAAAGATATGATCGTCACGTAAATCTTGTGTGACGTCGTTCAAACCACTGTTAGTATCTTTTTCGAGCCGCTGAAACCATGCCAGATTATATTGGAACCGGTTGTTATCACGATTACCAAAGAATCGTACGCCGAATTGCGAATCTTGGAAAAGGAAGCCACGGAAATCGCTGGAGAAAGGCTGGATGCCGACTCGCACGCTATCAAAGTCATAGCGGTCACTTACGTTACGCAAGTGCTTATCAACAAACAGCGCTTGCACACCCATGAAGGTATCCCGGCGCTTACGTCCATCTCGACCGCCAACATCGGGATCGACATTTAATATTCCCTTCTCATCCGCATGAACCTGATTGATGTTGAACACAGGCGTGAAGCGAAACTCCCAGTCTGGTGGCTTAAAGGTTGTATTACCCCTATAAAACACATTCTCGAGAATAAGGTTAGTCGCAAATATGGTCGTCTCACCTTGTCCGATCGTGTCTAAACTACCGGGCCTTGTTGTTGTCGCTCCGCCCACAGGAATAGGGAACCGGCGAGGTTCAATAATAGAGTCACTAATGGCGATAATGCTGTAGAACCAATCTTTACCCCAAGCGGGTACGTCGCCCTTCAGCCAGTTTTGGGTATTATAGGGGTCCCAGAGGTTCTCGTTGATACCGACGGCATTCACTATCCTCCAGCGGTCTGGAACCATCGGTCCGAGGTCAACAGGGTCGGTCCATGCTCTAATTCGCCCCTCTTCTTCCACATCTTCACACGCAGGCAGCTGATATTCTTCCACAGGCACACCCGGCCGTCGACGAGTTGTCGTCGTTTCACCTGCTTCAACACAGTAACCGGTGGCTGGCGTTATACCAGAACTGCTCTGTGTCGACTCAGCCAATAAAGGCCCTGACGCGCAACACGAGAGCAGAATAGTCAGCGGAATCAATCGCCGTCTTAACGCAGGCTGCTCATATCCCATTACACACCTCCGTCTCATTGCTACCAATAAACGGCGTCTGGGGGCAGTTTACGTAGCGTAAACGAGAGGTCTGTCCGGGAATCACGATTTGATCCGCGCGCATTTCTGGAGGTGCATTGTTTATGGTGCCTAGGCGCTCGCCGGCCCTGTGAAGGCCTAGAAAAGAGATCATGTCATCTTGATCGACGCCATCACCAGAAACACCTATGCCACCCACCAACGTGTTGTTGCGGTAGATTGGCACACTGCCGGGAAATATTTGGATGCCATTTGGCAAGTTACTCACCGAATTTTCTACGGTGAAAGCATTTGTCGGTGAAAAACCCGTATTGCCTGTGCAGTTTTGCGGCACATCTCCTACTAAACCGAGCACATGTGCTACGTGTTGAATCACGGAGTTGTAAACAAGATCTGATTGCAACCCAACGCTAAAAATACTCCACTCCCCAGGCGGCTTACTGAAGGGGCCCGGCGGACCAGAAGTAGGACCATCGGGGAAGTTAGGCCGTGACAAATTACCGCCTGATCTGTCTGCAAATGCCACAGGTGTACCGGTTGACTCGAGCGCATCGCCATCGCCAAAGAAAATTTGCGCGTCTACGACATAACGTGACAGTGATGGTAACGGATTGTTTAAGGTCTCAAGATTTGCGAAATCAATTGGTAGCGTCATTGGCGCCATATAAAGCGGTTCAGGAAACCCCCGAAGTATGTCGGCAGGTGCTTCACCGGGTGCCCGACCAGTCCCAGAGAAAAATGTTGCTGTTCTTGCTTTTTGTAAAGATACGTCAGCGCCAAACACGGGACCATCTCTGGTTCGCCCCATGCCGAGAATATTTCCGTTGCTGTCGACGATAGACACCGTGACGCGAGCTTGCGTACCAGCGGGCACACGAATTTGCGCTCTAGATTGATTCGCAAGGCCGATCGCTTCATTGAGCAGTGTTTGAACTTCGTTTGCCGTCAACGCGTTGGAAGCCAGGCCTGCTGGTGTATCAAGACCATCCCTTGCTGGATAACGATTTTGATTGGCTTGATCGACGAAGACAAATGCGTCGAGGCTTTGACCGTCAGCGCCAACGAAAGTTGCTGCATCGGCGGGTCTTATTCCCGAGTTCGCCTGGCCGAACGTTGTACCTGCCCTCGCGCCCAATCCGTCAAAATAGCCGGCGACTTCAACAAAAGCACCGCGCGCAGCGGCTTGGATCGTAGCAATAGAGTCTGCCTGACCTGGCGTTGATTGTAGGTCAGCAACCACTGCGTCACTGAATCTCGCTGTTTTACCGACGAGTGTGATTTTGTCCGCTCGGATATCGGTGGGCGCTGCATAGCCGACAGTGGCTGCGGTTGCTATCAACTCATCAAGATTTTGGTCAAAATCGGTAATGATTTTGTCTAGACCATAGATGCCATCAGCAACAATGCCAACACCACCCACATTTACCCCATCTATATATAGTGGCAATCCACCAGGATCAGCAGAGAGTCCGAGCGGCGAGCGGTGAGGACCTACCGTGGAGGTGGCGCCAGCCTGAAATCGCTGAGAAAAGTCTGAGCAAGGCAATTGACTAAATTGAACGCCAAATAGAGGCCCTGAAGACACATTACCCTCACCAGGGTTGAAGTTTTCTTGCACAATTTGACTTGCTGTACGGGTTGTAAACGCGTTGCCTCCAGTCGACAAGTACGCACCCGTAATCGCTTTAGCAATTGCAGCCGTCGTCGCAGGTATGAAGTTCAAGCTTTCTAATCCACCCACCACCGGCGAACCTAGATCAGCCGTCGACGTGACTGTGACAAAACTTTCTGCACCTGTGCTTTCAAACACGCCTAGTACGTTGCCCACCCTGTCTACAACTGCAATTGTCGCCGACACATTTCGTGCTTCTGCCTCAGCAACAGCCTGAGCAATAACCTTTTCCACATCTACGGAAGATAAAAAGCAATTATTTCCACAAGTGGCCGGGGTGCCTCCTGAGGCAGGATTACCTACGGCACCCTGCTCTGCCGCAACGATATCACCACCACCACTACCACCGCAGGCAGTGAGGAGAAATGCACCTAAGAGTAAAGGTATCAGCGCTTGCTTCATTGCAATGGGTCCATCTTCATATGCTCTCCCATCGAGCTTTGGGAATCTAAGTGAAACTCGTGACAGGTCGTGCAAGTGCTTTGCAAAAGATTGCTTGCATGTTCGCCACCGTGACAGGAACGACAACTAACAATATCTGGCATCAAAACATCCGTCGCAACGGCTGAACTCTCCGCTTCATGACATCCGTCACACTGCATATTCTTGTGTTTGCTGTGCGAGAACACAGACAGTGGCATCCAGCTTTCATTCACGCGAACCGGGGTTACCTCCCAAGGAACTTCCTGATCACCACTTTTTGCGATTTCGTGACAGATTGTGCAGGTTTGTTTCTCAAACAAATTTTCAGCCGCGCCATTCACTTTTAATTCTATGAAGTCGCTGGCCTGCTGCGTTAATGGCTTGGTGTTATCCACCTGTGTCGCGGCCATTAGATCTGCTATCGACTCTGTTCGCGCTCGCCGTCCGGGCCTTCGCACTTCCCGCGATTCTGGCATTTCCAGCTGCGCCGTTTTTGACGACGCGTTCAACTGATCACGGTTTAAGAACTGATAGGCGTAGTACTCTCTTAGCGTAAGCATAAGATCAGGTGGCGAACCATGGGGAACAACACGGTCGGGTGAGGCGGGATCAAAGGTGAGTTGGTGGCAATCAGCACAATGCTGTTCCATCGTCACCGGACGCATATTCAAACCGCCTTTTTCTGGCTGATGACAGTCTGAGCAGACCATGACCACTTTCCCGTCAACCCCATCTATGCCATCACTGCTGACGTGAATGTCGTGAGGAAAAATCAAATTGCTTTCTTCAATAAGGTCGTCAGCCTGCAAATCAACGCGTTCTCGCTGCCAACTTGTTCCTGTCCATTTGTCCAAGGACACCATAAATGTGGGGTGGTCTTCCAAAAAGTCGTTTGCTGGCCTCAAGGAACTGTCCGCGAAACCGGCCAATTCGAGGTCGGCATGACAGGTTGTGCAAACCGCCTGATCTTCACGGATAATGCTGCCCGTTGAGCTATGCTCTTTATGACAATCCGCACACTGGTCTGCTTCGCCGTAACCTTGACCCATCAGCTCCGTATCAAAATGGTGATTTACTGATGTGTGACAGGTCAAGCACTCTTTATCTCTTGCTTGAGTAAAGGCCTCCGCATGACAATAACTACAATCATCTCCCATATATGCATGACTCTGGTGCAGCTTACCCGTTAACCACACCCCGTCATCCGGAAGCGGCCCATCACGCAGCACTTCCATCGTATCGCCACCCATATAAAAGCCAACGCCGGGAATACCTAGTCCCACTGAAATTATGAGGACAAACAGTACCCACGAAATTCCTCGTTCTGGAAGGCCGACATGCTTGAGTCGTGTTGTAAATCGATCCCTCAGTGATTCGACTTGCTCAGAGGAAAGCTCGACTTCGACAACAAACTCTGCGTCACCTTCGCCGGGCAACACGCGGAGCGTATGCCCCGATATATCAACCTCGTCACCCGCGTTCAGCACGCTTTTCTTTGACAGTTGATCATTTACCGAAAATCGATGTTCTCCATTCGCACTTAAGCTTAGCTTCCCCGAAGCAACAGACAACTTAGAGTGCGCCAGAGGCAAGCGCCGATCAGCGATTTGGATAACCTGATCTGTGCCCCGTCCAATCGTGGCGACGCTGCCGTCAAAGGTGCTCTGTTGAACACTTTTTGACTCGATGTATCGTACAATTATACGCACTCGGAATCCTTAGCTACCAATACAAAAATACTGAAACGATATGAGCAATCAATGCAGCGATTAGCCCAAACGACATAGGAACATGAAAAAACAACCAAACTTCTTGAATTGCCGACATTCTGATATCTGACCGAATTAACGAGAGCAGTTTTTGTCGGCTTGCGTAATCTCTGACGATGATAGCCATCTGCTGAGACTCATCTCCCGTCGCGTTAGACATATGTTTCACGAGCCAATCAACTGCGGCATTCTGATTCGGATTGGCAAGAACAATCCCATCAATCATCACTTTTGACTTATCTCTTGCCAAAAGCTGATCGAACACACCACCGCCAATTTCAGTTCTGTCAATTGCGCTTGTGACCACAGCTCTAACGCTATCAGAAAGCTTGCTAACACTTTTCCTCAGTTGCGAGTCAGAGTCTTCCAAGCGCAAGAAAATGTCGTCAAGCGTTTCACTTTTCTTCAGCGTGTTACGCTTTTGCGGATAAGACACGTACGCCCAAACACCAAAAAAGCCGCTGAAAATCACCAAACACATCAATGCGTAGGCGAGGGTATGGATATTCAGTGCGAACTGAAAACCGGTATGCAGCGTGGCAATAATCAGCAAAGCGGAGCCAAAGTACACATGGGCAGATACCCATCCGCGAACTGTGCCCCAGCCTTTGGCAAAGTTACGTTTTCGCCGACCTAAATACAGCAACCAAAGTATCAGCAGGGCACCGATGGTACCTAAGGTGTATCCGTACCAAGTTCCACCGTTAGGTGTATCCGGCGGATCATGCCAACCGTAGATAATTATGCTCAGCACGACGAGGGAAAGTGCCAACCAAAAATATCGACCCCCGGCATGACTTACGAAAGATGTATGCATGATTCTTAAACTCTACAATCCACTTGTCGTTATTAATATTTCGCTCTGCAGATTTCCCACATCACAACCTTTTAATCTCACTAACACTTGATTAGGCGTTAACCAAATCAACAAAATCCTCAGGACTTAACCTTACTGCCGCACCCGTTGGGCAAGCACGAACACAAGCAGGACCGCCTGACTGGCCCTTGCACATGTCACACTTTACCGCTTGCTTAAAAGATGCCTCGCCAACTTTTGCGGCTGCACCTTCGCCAGGTTTTTTACCTAAGCCAAACAACATCCATCGCCAAAAATTGTTTGGCGCTTCTGTTTTGTAGGACATTTGAATGACCCCATAAGGGCAATTCTGCTGGCAGTTACCACAACCAATACAATTGTCTCCTATAAACACTTCACCACCCAAACCACCACGCTGAATAGCATCAGGTGGGCAGTCTTTCATGCAGGTTGGATCTTCGCAGTGCCGACAAGAAGTTGGCACGTGGATATGCGCAAAGGTAGGACCTGCTTTTCGGTCTAATCTCGATGTGCCATCGTGCGTTGCCGCACAAGCGGATTCACAGAAATCACAACCAACACAAATATCTTCATCGATGAGCAACACATCTGTTGCCGCTCCCAATCCTTCCCCCATGAGAAAAGACATCAAATCACTTGATTCAGAGTTGCTCTGCAGTGCAACGTTTTGTTGATTGCGCTCCTGCATTGTTGCTTGTAAGCGCTCTTTCAACGCCGGAGATCGCTCAAGCAACATGTGAAAGGATTCTTTATCGATGGATATTGTTTCCGTTTTCACCGTGGCACTAATGGTCGCACTGCGAACCGTATCGCCCAACAGACCCATTTCACCTACCGCAACGTTTGCCGGCACATAACTCATAATGACTTCTCGGCCATCTAATTCGACCGAAACGGTGACAGATCCACTGCGGATAAAATGCAAGCTGTCCGCTTCGTCACCTTCTGAAAAAATGACCTCTCCCGGCGCATACTGATTAATTTGCGCGTTAGCGGCAATCGGTTGCAATTCCTCAATTGGTGTCTCTGGAGCGAATTTTTGCTGAATAGTTCGAACGATAAAGGTTTCGTCAAGGACACGCTTTACGGCCTCTACGGACGCGATGAGTTTAATCATAGTGCGTCGCGGTGTTTCAACCAGAACACAGTCCTTACCCGCCTTGATGGTAGCCGAGCGACGGCGACCTGAAATCAGACTCATCTCACCAAAGAAGCTACCCATGCCAGAGTTAATTGACAGGTCTTCATTAATCTCGATGTTTACTTCACCTTGCAGGACCGTAAAGAAAGTGTTGGTGTAGTCATTTTTCGAAAATATAATGTCACCTTCGGCAGGCGCCATCACGTTAGAATCCAGCATCAACTCACGAAATAGCAGCGCGTTAACATCACCAAAGACGGGGATGCGCGCCTGCGCCATTTCAAGTATTTCATCGACATCTAAGTCGAACGGCAGCGCCCTAAATTTATCTTCAAGCAAGCCATGATCTGCGGGTTTAACCTCATTACCGACGATATATTCAACGACTTCATAGCCCTGATTCATCGCTTGCTTTATGAGCGGATAGCCACCCAGCGCACCAATGATATACATGCCTTCAACGTTCGATTCATAGGTACTGGTAAGTGCGGGTATCGCCGTCATATCTTTGCTAGGAAATTCGATACCGAACGACTCAACCAAACCTCGAGGGGGTATTGCACCGAGCCGAGCAATAATTCGGTTGACCGGCAACATAGCTTCACCGGTACTCGTTTTTAACTTTAAATTACCAGCGAAATCGGCGCCGCTGGCCAAATGCTCAACCTCAGCGGGAGAGCTGCTGTAATAGCACTCAATAGTCTCAGCATCGATTGCCGACGTTATCAGATTTAAATTACCCTCTTTTGCTCGAGCAAATTCATCTTTTCGGTTGATAATGTAGACTTTATTGTTTTTCGAAAGCGCGATCGCATTTTCGATCGCAGCATCACCTGCGCCGACCACAGCAATACTTTCGTCTTTGTATTCATCTGGATCATCGAGTTGGTACTGGACCCATTCCGCTTGATCACCGGGAACGCCCAGTTGACGCGGGTTTCCCTGCATGCCGATGCCGAGAATAATATGTTTAGCTTGAATGTCGTCGCCGCTGATAAGACCGATGGTGAAATTGCCCTTCTCACCCGAGATCGACTTTACTTCAGCGCCATACTTGATATTCACACCTAACGTGTCAATGCCGTTTTCCCAAACATCAAGAATTTCTTCGCGCTTTCCAGCGTCAAAACCAACAGGACTACGAAGCGGTAACACCCCAGGCTCAGCCATAACGTGCTTGCCTTTTTGGTACTTTTGAATCGTGTTCGCGATCTTTGGAGAGCTCTCCAGAAGCACGTGATCGATTCCGGACTCAGCACAACGCGCGGCTGCACTCAGCCCCCCTGGCCCTGCTCCAATGACGGCTATTTCGAACAATTCATCCCTCCCGCTTCTTATTATTTTTTTCTAAATTCGGACTGCTTTTCTCTGCCTTCCTGGCGAACGCGTTGCGTTCAAGAAACCAAAATATCACAGTACGGCCAGAATCAAAACTTCGGAGGATCGCGCAGTAGCTACGCTCACTGGCTGTTTGCGATGCATTCAGACAGCTGACAAACTTTGACAACAACTCGATACCACCAAGGTATTCGAGCACTTTAAAAATACTGAAATTCCGGCTATTTACTGCTGTGTTCTTTACGACTGAATACACTCGTCCTTCCTATGTCGCGCCCGAACAACAAAGACTAGCGCAATAATTCGCAAATGTAAGCAATTTATTGCGATTTGCAAAATATTCATTAATTCAGTCAGCCAACAGCTTGAAATCTGACCACCACTTGCTGCAAACACCGCCGGACCGCCCGCTGGGCAGGGGTTTCCGACGAACCACCGACCATCTCGCAACTGGAGAGCCTCGTTCAGCGACAGTAGATACGTCTGACAATTCCCCTCGGCGTTTACTTTGCTAGAAGTCTTTAACTTGCTTCTCGATGCTCAACTGGACCACCTCGGATTTTTGAGTCAGATCAATCGATCCAGACAGCGCTTGATAGTCATTAGGTCCCGCAGTCGCAATGCCCGAAGCTGATATTCGTGCCACCACCTGAACGGTGTCAAAATTCGCCAGCCCCATCCCTTGCATCATCGCCATGGATTCATCCAAAGTGACCAGTTGCGGCAACTCACCGCGCGTCATGCGCTGCACAGCAAGCGGCATAGGCGGACCAGAGATCGCCCGGGCAAAAACAAAAACGGGCGTTGCAGCATCTATTTGAACAGAGTCCGCCACTTCGACCAGCACTTGAAGCCGACGGCTGGCTAAGGCCGCCGTTTGTGCCTTCGGTGCCGCTTGAATTGTCGTCGCTCTCCCCTCCTCTGACCCTATCGGAGGCGCCTGAGCTATGGGTACCTCGGCCATCATAGGCGCATCGCCTAAGTCTTCTTGGATTCGAACGATAGCCCGATTGATCATATCTGCTCGTTCACCTTCCGCGCCGGCCGCTAGGGCACGCTGAAACAAACCAATCGCTCCTCGTAAGTCCTGACTCTGGAAGGCACCCAACGCTTTGATTTCTAACATCGTAATGTCATGGGGGTTAAGTGCCAGCGTCGCTTCGATCGCCGCCGCAACCCTAGGTGTGACTATCTGCCCATCTGCCATGTATAGTGCCTCAGCGTAGTATGCTGAGAGACTATGATCATCCTTAAACTTGGCCAACATGTGCGCAAAGGCAGCAGCGGACTGCTCATAATTCCCCATATTTAGATAGGAGCGACCCAGCATATACCAACCTTTATCATTATCCGGTTGATCCTTTAAGCGTTCTGCCAAAGCCTCGAGGTTTTTCGCGAGCGCAACGTCATCACTTGAGCTCTGCGTCTGCAGTTCTTCTGCCAGCGCTACATTTAAACTCAATAAAGCCGCCAAAATCCAAAATCTCATCTCACTCTCTTTTCGGTCTAATTTATAAGTAGACGCCAATCATTCATTAATGACGTTTTTGCCTATCGGCACATAGCCTGGCGATTTTCTGATCGCATCGAGACCCTCGGGAACCCGCCATGCCCAGAATAGCTGTGCGAACGGTCCGAGCACGACGGCGAACTATCCTAGTGTGACACGGGGCAAGTACAAAACAAAATTACCGTAGCGCCTGCCCCAAATGTGATCCAGCATTTTCTCAATGAGGCTTGGATCAGTCATGCCTACGATTACACGCAGCCGCCCTTCTAAAGCAGGAGATAAAATAATCTCGAGTATAGCGCTGACCGCTCATAACTTTTTTGAGTGATTACCCCCCAAGTAAAAAGAGCCATAGGTCGGTCATGACTTGCCAGACATTCTAACGATTTGCTATCGTCCCCACCTGTGGAATATTTATTCCAGCTACCCGGGAAATAAGTATGTGGCTCCAATTCCGACCGGTCTTAGCGCTTTTTTTTTTGAGCTTAGGCCAATATCTTTCGGCTGCGCCAGTAAACGCCCTCGACGCTGACAGCACACTCCGGGACGATCTCGTAACAAAGGCTCGCGTTTTTCAAGATCAGGGGTATCGCACTCAAGCGATTGCGTTACTTCAACAAGCCGACCAATTAGCCAAACAGCTAAGCGAAGATTCGAGCGAAACAGGGCTTCTCCTCGCCCAGCTCTACTTCGAGTTGGGCGAATACCCTCTTAGCCTAAATCTGATCACCCGCACGCTGGATCAATCAGAATCGAAAGCAATCGAAGCGAGAGCGCTCAATATTCTCGCTAGCGTGCAAAGCATCCTTAATGATGTCAAAACCGCGACCGACACCTTTGCTCGCGCATATACTGCGAGCTTGGCGTCCGGTGACCAAGCGATGACCTTGACCGTTTTAACAAATCATCTACGTCACGAGCTAGACAATAAAAACGCCAATAAGTCACTTGCCATAGGCAAACAACTCTTAACGCTCTCATCAACACTCGGCGTACGTTCGGATACAGTTGAGATTCAAATCTCTATCGGCGACCTGTTTATTCGAATCGCCGACCAAACCGGAGAAGACAATTTTTACAGACAGGCTTTAAGCATTCTCCAGCAAGCCGAAACCACAGCAAAAAATCAAGGCCAAGTCCGATTGCAAAGCTATGCCATCGGTCATCAGGGACGGTTATTGATCAATCAGAATAAACTCGAGGACGGTATCCAACGGTTAACCACAGCCAACTTTTTAGCAAATACCCGCCGCGCTTTTGAGAGCGCCTATTTATGGCAATGGCAATTAGCCCGCGCGCTGCGCTTACAAGGTAAAACAGACGATGCGATTTCGGGATATCAGACCGCAATTGGCACGCTCGAACACGTCAGGACCGAGCTCATCAACGGCTCTCCATTTACTTTTCCGCAAAAGGTCCAACCGCTTTTTGCTGAACTCTCTGACTTGCTGCTAACCGCTGCCATCGAGGCCAAAACACAACCTCGTCGGCAGACTTACCTTAAGCAAGTACAGACAGTACTGGAGCAGTCCAAATCCGCCGAGCTACAAGACTATTTCCAGAACGATTGCGTGATACCAGATCAGGCTGTTGACTTGAAACTTGTCGAAGCGGCAACCGCGATCATCTACCCGGTCATTCTTGCGGATCGACTAGAGGTGCTCGTCAACATCGATGATCAGGTGTACCAATTTGTTCAATCGATCAGCGCATCAGCGCTCGAGCAACTGGCTAACGACTTTCGCTATAACCTAGAACTCGATCAAGGTGATGACGAATACAAAGCCCTCGGAGAGGAACTTCATGAGCTTGTTTTCGCAGATGTGGAACCCTTGTTGCGGGAGAAGAGCGTTGAAACCCTACTCGTCATACCTGATGGCATTCTAAGAACCATTCCATTTTCTGCCTTCTTCGATGGTGACCAATATATGATTGAAAAGTACGCGATCGCGACGACGCCAGGCATCAGTCTGACCTTTCCCAAGCGCCTCGATGTTCAAGAAGCCACTCTTTTCGCCGGGGGTATTTCTCACTCCGTTCAAGGTTTCTCGAGTTTACCCGGCGTTCCTGGCGAACTAGATAAACTACAGGATCAACATGGTGCACAAATATTGCACAACGAGGAGTTTCAAAGAAGTACGATCGAAGCTCAACTAAGTTCAGAGCAATACTCCATCGTACACATTGCGACGCATGGCCACTTTGATAGCAACCCCCAACAATCATATTTGCTGACCTACGACGGCAAATTAACCATGGATCTGTTAGAGCAAAGTATCGGGAGTAGACAACAAACCGGCAATACCCTCGACTTGCTGGTGCTGAGTGCTTGTGAAACTGCGGTGGGTGACAATCGCGCCGCACTTGGACTCGCAGGCGTGGCGCTAAAGGCGGGCGCTAGAAGTGCAGTGGCTTCCTTATGGCAAATCAGTGACGCGGCCACGGTGCTTATTATCGGTAGTTTTTACGACCATGCGACAAAGGACCACATCAGCAAAGCACAGGCGTTAAAGAAAGCGCAAAATGAACTCATCAACTCTGAGCGCCACAGCCACCCCTCAGATTGGGCACCCTTTTTACTTATTGGTAACTGGCTATGATGCAGGTACTGACTTTTGCCCTGGGAATATTGCTTGCAGTATCGGCATTAGCCATCGACGACGTTGTTGTAACAGGGAGTTTTACATCCAAGGCCAAAGCCGAGGAACAGCTGGTTGAGCCTAAGCGCGTAAAAAGGTTGCCGAGCACAGCTGCATTATCTCCACAGATTAGCGAGCAAAGTCGTGTTGAAATTAGTCGATTCATTTACCAAGCACCCGCGCTAGAGGAACAGATCGCGGCTTTGCTATTACCGGTCACTGGTTCTCAGGTTGAAACCACTACATTACTTACGACCAAAGACAAAATAAACCAGCTGTTTGTGACAAACGGCTTCATCAATACTGGCATGGTTATCCCCGACCAACAGATTCACAAGGGTGCACTAAAGCTAGACTTTATCAGCGGCAAAATTTCGGACTTGCAAATTTCGAGTCGTCTGAAAGACAAGTATATCAGTAGTCGGTTGGAGATTAATGAGCCGTTCAACCTGGTTCAACTTCAGGATGCTCTCAAACTACTTGAGCAAAACCCGCTAGTCTCACGAATAGACGCAAGAGTGGCGCCGGGGGCTCGCCCCGGAGAAGCAACACTCGCGCTTGATGTTGAAACCAACCCTCGATTTAGCCTTGGATTGGATGTCGCCAACGATCGCTCTCCATCGATCGGTAGCCAGACTGCAAAGATAAGGGCTAGCGCCAGCAACTTAACTGGGTGGGGCGAGACTTTTCAGCTCGGAGCCTCCGTTACAGAGGGGCTCGACGCGCAGGATGTTGCCATAGCCGTACCTTTAACGGCAGGCGGCGCTAACCTAGAGATTCAATATGCGCTGAGCGATTCGTCTGTGATAGAGGAACCGTTTAATGAAATTGACGTGGAGAGTGAAACTGAATCCCTTGGCCTGCAGCTGAATTGGCCCATTCTGAAAACCCTCTCCAGTGAACTATCCTTACAGCTGTCATTTGACGTCAGACGAAATCAAACCTCATTACTAGGCCAACCTTTTTCTTTTTCTGAAGGTGCTATCAATGGTGAAAGCAAGGTCGCACCCCTACGGGTTGCAGTCTCTTACACAGAGCAGAATATTAACGATTCGTTAGCGGCGAGGTTTTCGATTTCAAGAGGTACGTCAAAATTTGATGCGACCGAGGGCAGTGATGTAACTGATGGACGGTTTACCAGCTACCTGGCTCAGGTTCAGTATTCCAAACTCCTTGCTAAAAAATTCCACATTACGGCGAAGGCGCTCGCGCAACATGCCGCTGACCCTCTCTTATCTATCGAAAAATATGCGCTCGGGGGCATCGAAACCATACGCGGTTACCGGCAGAACCAAGTCGTGCGAGATAACGCTTATCTTGCCTCACTTGAAGCGCACTATCGACCTGAACTACCTATCTGGATCGACTTAATCGGCTTTCTTGATTGGGGTCGCGGAGAAAATCACAAAGACTCTACCTCGATCGGGCATTCAGACCTTGCGAGTGTTGGCGTCGGGGTGGTTGTGAAGCATTCGCAGCGGTTTAGCTTTGAATTATACCTCGCTCATGGATTTGATGATTTCAAAGCCTCGGAGTACGACCTACAAGATGATGGCGTCCATTTTCGCCTGGGATATCGACATGCGTTCTAAATCGAATCTAATCCTCGTATCAACCCTACTTTGCATGCCCGTTGGATATGCAGAGGTCACTCTCGATGGTTCCGTGGGGGCAAGTGATATCAGCCCGGGCGATTCGGTACCCGCCGGTAACGGCTTCACCTATAACATTACATCGGATTTTGGTGAGCAGGCAGGAGAAAATCTATTTCACAGTTTTGATCGGTTTAATATTCATTTAGGCGAGCATGCGAATTTTTCGGGACCGACAAGTGTCAGCAATATTGTGAGTCGCGTGACAGGGGGCGAGTCGTCAATCGCCGGCAAGATCACCTCCAGTATTAGTGGCGCCTCACTTTGGTTGGTTAACCCTGCAGGGTTTATATTTAGCAATGGTGCAGTCGTAGATGTTGACGGTACCTTGCACCTATCGACCGGCGACTTTCTCGAGTTTTCCGACGGTTCGCGTTATTTCAGCAATCCTTCTGCGTTGTCTACCTTAAGCACCAGCGCGATCTCCTCGTTTGGCTTTCTCGCGGACAGTGGCGGCACTATCAACATCGATAGCAGTCGAGCGCCCGATGGTGAAGTCGATGCCACCTCGCACAATCTCAATATAAACGCCCAGGCCATCACGGTTCGAAACGCCGACCTAAACGCACAGGAAATTGGCATTCGTACGGGTGATGCGAGCTTTGGCAATATTTATCTTGAGAATAGCCTGCTTGAAACGGTTGGCGGCGGTACCTTTTTCCAGGGTGGGACCGTCTATGCGGTCGATACTGTCATTACGGCTTCTGGGCGCGGTAGTGGTGTCAAAGTTCGATCGAATTCACTCGCCCTAGAGGGCATCAACGGCAGCAGCGCGATTCGCTCAGGCAAACTGGGGGCGAGCGGCGGTGATATCGATATCGTGGCCAACGATATTAGCCTTGAACATAACGTTGAACTATCAACATCGTCTGGCGGTAGTCTTGATGGTGGCGACATACGCCTCGATGCCAGCACGATGTTAATTTCGGACAATAGTCAGCTCGCTTTATTCGCGGGCAACGACAGTCGGGCCGGCGACATTATCATTAATACCACTGATATTTTGATCGAGAACAATAGCAGCCTCAACTCCTCTAGTAAGTTTCAAGGAGCGATAGCTGGTTCAATCGAAATCACAGCCGCAGGCCGGTTCGACATTGAGTCCGGTAGTGCCTTGATCGCAGAATCAGACAATGCGGGTATTGGCGGGCGAGTGAGCATCAATGCCGCAGATATTGTCATTACCGGTGAGACCACCATCGACGTCCAGGCATTAGGTTCTGGCGATGCAGACGTGCTCAACCTCCAAGCACAGAACACTATCACGATGAGCGATGGTGCTTTGATCAATGCGTCTAGCGTGGGGTCGGGAAACGGCGGCACGGTACAACTAGCAGCAACAACGATCACACTGGATAACGTCGAGGTACTCGGTGAGGCGATAGGCACTGGCAGTGGTGGCGACATCTTGTTTGAAGCAACGACTGTTTCGATAAGCAACGACTCAACCGTCAACGTTTCTTCACTTTCTACGATCGATGAGGCTGGTGACGCGGGCGCCGTGCGCATCACCGCTGAAACAGTCGACATCGCGAATACTGAATTTCTGCTGGCGACTTTAGGTGGTGGCGAGGGCGGTGCTTTAGAGATCGACGCAACCGATATCGATCTTAGCCAGACATTAATTGAAGCAGAAACGAAAGGCTCAGGGAACGGCGGCGAAATATTGATGCGTGGCGAAACCATCGACTGGCGTGATGTGGCCGTGAATGCAAGCGGCATCGGCACGGGTGTCGGCGGCGAAATCCTGCTGCAGGGCGGCGCGATCAAGCTCCTTAATCCGAATATCAACATTACCGCCGAGGGTTCTGGTGCTGCTGGTGACCTCATCGCATCAGGGGACAGCTTTATCGCAACAGGAACCGGCGGTATTTTTGGTGATTCCCAGGGCAGTGGGGTGGGTGCAGACATACAACTGCTCACCGCTGAGACGGTTCTCCAAGACGTCACGTTAACAACGAGCAGCTTAGGCGATGGTCCCGGAGGCGAGATCCAGATTTATTCGATCGACTCGGTCACGATTGATGGGGCGACTCTAGATTCCCAAGCGCGTGGTGCCGGTGCCGGTGGAGACATTGATATTCGCACCGAGGATCTCCAACTGCTTGGCTCGGGGTCGCTCAACGTCGCTGGGTTTGGCAGCGGTAAAGCGGGCCACATGGAACTCTCTGCCTCAAATGTTGACATCGGTGGGGAGGCCGCTCTGATATTGACGGCGTCAGGTGACGGCGTCGGAGGAAAATTAACCCTCGATGCAGACACCTTTGTTCTATCAGAGAATGCTGAGATTACGGGCAATGTATCAGGTGCCGGCGATGGCGATCTATTACAATTTAATACCACATCGTTTGTCCTAGAAGACCAAGCTGAAATTACCTCCAATACGAGCGGCGCAGGTACCGGTGGCACCATAGAGGTGAATAGTACGGACTTTCGAATTCAGGATCTTGCTGAAATCACAGCAGAAACCCTTTCACCCGGTGAAGGCGATGCAGGCTTGGTTAAAATAGCCGCATCAAATTTCGTGATGGCAGGCGGCAAGATAATAACCACAACCGACAGTCCTGGGGTCGGCGGGATAGTTGATGTTCGAGCGGATAACGTTCGTATTGAAAATGGCAGCGCCATCGAGAGCGATGCTTTAAACAGTGGTCCTGGTGGAGCCATCATTCTAATCGCGAGGGACTCGTTTCTTTTGAGTAATGCGCTTATCGAGGCAGAGGCAAAAGGCAGCGGTAGCGGTGGTCTGGTGCAGATTGAAGCCCCTGATATAACACTTGGAGAGGATGGCGAGGTCAATATCTCAGCCTTGAGCGGCACCGGAGACGCGGGCGAGTTGACCATCAGAGGGGAGAGCCTGACTCTCGACAACAGTCTGATCGCAACCGAAACTTTAACCGCAGGAAATGCCGGACATGCGACCTTGACGGCGGATACGATTATCGCAACCGGAGCCGTTATTCAGGGCGAAACCCTCGGTGCCGGCCAAGGTGCTGATATTACGCTACTGGCAGACGATATTGCCTTGACCGGGACGATCGTCAACAGTTCTACGGAGAGCGACGGCAGCGGCGGCATTATTCAAATAAGTGGCGAGACCATTCTGATTGACAATGGCAGTGCCATCGAAAGTGACTCATTAAGCAGTGGAAATGGCGGTGAAATCATTTTGAGCGCGAGTACGGCCTTCCACCTAGAAGATGCCATTGTCGAGGCTGAGGCACTAGACAGTGGTAGCGGTGGTCTGGTTCAAATTGAGGCTCCCGACATCACGCTTGGAGAGGATGGCGAGGTCAACATTTCAGCCTTGAGCGGTACCGGAGATGCGGGCGATTTGACCATCAAGGCAACGCGCCTGACGCTCGACAACAGTCTGATCGCAACCGAAACTTTAACCGCAGGAAATGCCGGACATGCTACTCTGACTGCAGACACGATTATCGCGACCGATGCCATCATTCAAGGTGAAACTCTCGGTACCGGCCAAGGCGCTGATATTTCGCTACTGGCAGACGATATTACCTTGACCGGGACGATCGTCAACAGTTCCACGGAGAGCGACGGTGGTGGCGGCTTTATTCTGATGAGTGGCGATACCATACTTATTGAAAGCGGCAGTGCCATCGAAAGTGACTCATTTAGCGGTGGTGATGGCGGTGAAATCATTTTGAACGCGAGTACGTCCTTCGACCTCAACAACGCCATTGTAGAGGCTGAGGCACTAGGTGATGGTGTTGGCGGACTCATTGAGATTTCGGCGCCTGACGTGACCCTTGGTCAGGATGGTGAGATCAACATCTCCGCACTGAGCGGTACGGGCGACGCGGGCGAATTGACGGTGACCGCGACCAACCTTGTTTTAGATAACAGTTTGATCGCTACCGAAACCTTAACGACGGGAAATGCCGGACGAGTCATTCTGTCCGCAGACACGATTACCGCAGCGAATGCGATTATTCAAGGCGAAACGCTTGGCGCTGGCAAGGGTGCCGATATTACGCTGCAATCTGCTGACATATCTTTAACGGCGACCAGAGTCGATAGTTCCACACTGGGTTTAGGCGAAGGCGGGTTTATTCGGCTGAACGGAAGTAACGTCTTAGTTGACGGATCTACCCTTGTTACTGAAACCGAAGGCTCGGGTCGTGGCGGTACCATTTTTATTTCCGCAGATCAGTTGGATATCCTTAATCAGGGTAACCTAAACGGTCGTTCCAGTGGTGGTAGCGGCGACGCCGGAAGTATATCGATCTCTACCAATGACCTGAACATTGATGATGGTTTGATCACCCTAGTGACCAATACGCCCGGCTCAGGCGGCGACCTCATTATTACGACTGAAACATTTATGCTCGATCAGTCGACGATAAGTGCATCCGCTAACAGTGATGGTAATGCGGGCCGAATCGAGATCAATGCAACCTCAGGAAGGCTTCAAAACAATACCATCGTCAGTTCGGACACTACAGGAAGTGGCATCGGCGGCGACATTCTCATTCGGACAAACACGTTAGATATTTTTTCCGAAGCGGCTATTTCTTCCTCTGCAACCGGGATTAGTGATGCAGGAGATGTGACTTTGCTCGTGCCGGAGACACTACAGATTGTTGGCGGTGCCATTCAGACCACGTCAGCGCTGAGTGGCGGCGGCAGCATCGATATACAGACACAGAACCGAATCCGAATTGACCAAAGCATCGTTTCGGCATCAGCAAATGGCGTGACCGAAAGTAGCGGCGGTGGCAACATCAGCATTGATCCTGAGCTGTTTACGATACGCCAGAGTCAGATCGTGGCGCAGGCGAATGCAGGCACGGGGGGTAATATTGATTTGGTGGCGAATAACTTCGTAGCGGATACGGAAACCCTTATTTCAGCTTCGTCCAAACGGGGCATTGACGGTACAGTCGAGATTGAATCTCCTAACCAGGCAGTAAATCCGATCAGCGCAGAGCTGAATACAGGTTTTCAGGAGCTTCCAGAGTTCATTTCAAATAATTGTGCATCCTCGAGCTCGCAAGATCGCAGCTACTTAATCGTTGACAACATGAACCCGGTTAGACGTGATCCGGCGGACTACCTGCCAGCACCAAGGTCAGATGTGTCTGCCGCCGCTTATGAAAAAACCATGACTGACGCCGGCAAGCTCATTAACATGCCCGGTTGCTAGTGACGGATAAGCGCTACCAAGCGCTTTCCGCATATATTCATAGCCTGGTATCAGCGTGCCAGATAGAGCCGCGCCCTAGCCTATATCGATCAGCTATTAGAACGCATTCGCGCCAAACTCCCTCAGGAAGGTTCAGCACTCTGGGCCTTATTCGCTTCTCGTCTCTGTTCATCAACTTTCTTGACGCCGTCTCTGATCTCAGGGTAAGTCGAGCAAATCCTATCGAGATCAGAACGTTTCAGTTCGTACATCGAACATGGCGTCGCAGCGGTTGCCGTCGCATTCCTTGCGGTATCATTCAGTAATGCCGATTCACCAAAAAAGTCACCGGCATAGAGCGTTGCAAGATCTTTCTTCTCGCCATTAGTTTCAACTGTCACGTGGGCAATACCCCGTGCAATTAAAAACATGGAGTCACCCACTTGGCCCTGCCGAATAATATCGGTTCCCCTTGTCACCGTCGCAGCACGCAGGTAGTTGGCAATCACACCATACTGGCTCGGATCAATCTCGCTAAACAAGGGAACCTTAGCGAGCAATTCATCTATCTCGATTTCAAAACAAGCTGTCATGTTGTCCTGAGCGAGCGTGCGCAGCCGTTCTGACTGCTCCTTGATGATGGCACTGGCAATACCTGACTGAATAATGCCAAGTTCTTTTGCATGGTGGACTGAATTGTGCTCCGAGATCAGCATGAGCCGCTGCCCCAATTGTTCCTGAGTCGTTTCGACGAATTCAGGGTACTGTTCCCCAACTTCATCAATCTGTGCTTTTGCGTCATTTGAGATACCCTCGTAAATAGCGCGTAGGCGTTCGACAATATCTACGTCGTATTCCGTACCGGCTATTTTTGATAGCTGCGTTAAGACGGTTTGACTCGCCCTATGTCGCGCCCAAACCACGCCGTAATTTCGAACGATCCATTGGGTACGCATTGCCTCTAAGGTGCGATGCATACCGGGCACAAAACTGATTAGGGACATCAGCATAAAACTAAAACGTTTGCTGATAGATGTTTCTATTTCTGCGGTGGGCAACCCACCACCATGGCGCACGCCATCCATCTGTACTTCCATGGTGTAATTCAACTCACGGTAGGCCCATTCGTTGATCAAACCCTGTGAAAAAAATTCTCTATAACTTGATTTTTCACGCACAATACAACGCAAGGCCAAGTTTGTGGTTTTCTCGCCGGCATCCATTTCTTCGTGAACATTTGCAATCTCTGATTCCAAACCAGATATTTGTCGCTCACCCTTTTCTTTAATATTGTCTGCGATTCGGTTTGAGAAAAGACCGCCATTGGCCAATTCCTGCATACGGGTCAAACCCTCGGTGCGCGCATCGCGGTCCCCTTCTAACTTGGCTAACTGATCTGCGAGGCTGAACTGGTCTAATTTCAAGCGCTTCACAAGCGCTTCAATAGACAGACCTTGGAAGATCAGCGTAAATACTACGGCCCCCATAACAACCGCTACTAGTGTGTCTTTATGGGCAAACCCCTCAGGCAGTGCTAGCACAATAGCAAGTGCGATTGCCCCCCTCAGACCGCCCCAATACATCACCATTCTATAGGGCATACCGATAGCGTCCTGCCCAGGCATTTTGCCAATTAAAGGCACAGCACCGAAGACGACGACAGCTCTGGAAAGCAACATGCATCCGAAGACCAGTGCGATAAGGTCCAGCGACGCCCAAAGTGCGCCTAGGTCGATCTGCATCCCGACCATTAAGAAAATCAGAACATTCGCGATGTAGGCCAGGTATTCCCAGAAATGCTCCATGAATTCTTCCGTAGAGGGCGAGATCTTAGTTTTACCCCACGAGCCCATCATTATGCCGGCGGCCACGACCGCCATAATGCCACTCACATGGAAAACATGTTCGGCAATAATGAACGAAAAATACGCAAGAATTGTTGAAAGTGTAATCTCTATATCAGCGTCCGACTCGATCGCCCCCAACATATGTCCCACCGCAAGCGCTAATATCCAGCCAACAAATGCTCCGCCTATAAAGACGACAAAGAACTCGCCAATACCTGATATCACGACCCCGCCTGAAAATTCGCCAGCGCCAGCAGTGATGATACCGATGAGCAACGTGGCAAGTACTAACGATGTCGCATCGTTAAATAGGCTTTCCCCTTCAACCAACACAGTCAGTCGTTCTGGCACACCCAACTGCTTGAAGATAGAGATCACGGCGACAGGATCCGTTGCGCTTAAGATAGCGCCGAGGAGCAGCAACACTAATAAATCAAACTCCGTAAAGATCGACATAATGAAACCAATTATCGCCGTAGAAACTAATAAACCGGGGACAGCCAGTGCGAGAATTGGGAGAATATTTCTACCTACTTGGCGCGCATTTAGGTTGAAGGCAGATTCAAAGATGAGCGTCGGGATAAAAACAAACAAGACAAGATCTGGCGTTAGCGCAAAGTTCTTTAAGGACCCAAAGCCAAGTATATTCTCAGAGGCATAGGATACAGCGATTCCTACAAACACCAGCCCAATGGTTAGCGGTAACTTGTCAATACGTTTGCTCAGCATTGTGGTGACGGCTGCCACCAACATGAGCAATGTAATGCCGGTCATCAATTCAGCTATATGAAACCCTTCATGTGCCATAGCGATATCCCTTTTTTATTTTTGTTTGCTCTAAGCAGCTAGCAGGCAAACGCCTGTCTACTCCCTACTATACTCAATTTAAAGGTAAATTGGTGGTGATGAAAGCTTGTTATACAGAATTTTTCGCCAATAAGAACTATTAAGTGATGTCAGATATTTTTCTCTGATGCCAAGTTCACTCTGCCTTTCTGAGCCTGACAAAACTACGGAGGCTATGCTCCCTGAACAGGGACACATCTCTCTGTGCGGGGGAAACCGGCACGATTATTGTGGCGGTAAAGCCAATCGGCACGCCGATCCACATGCCAAGGCGCTACCTAGGGGCTCTCGTCAGCGATTCTTGCCCCTAACGTCCCCTTCATAGCCCCTTACCCATAAGGTCAAGAAAACACGACCTGAGATGCGCTGAAACCCAAAAAACGCCTCCGGATCGGCGCTCACCTTTTGCGTAATCATTGCTTTCTCGCAATACTTGAGGATGGATATAGCAACCAAGGGGATCTTATTCAACATCCTTCCCGGCATTATTCCGCTGAGGAATCGACCCAAACATAGGTTTCGCTTGCCGAACGCCCGCCACATTGGGTGCCTGGCTGACTAGCCGATTGACTCATGTCCAAAGAGGTAATGTCCGACGTACCACTCCCTTCCGTGGTCGTACGCGAACAGCTCCTCACAGGCCATGAAGAACATGCGCCAGCGGTTGATTAAAATAGTCGCGTCAGTTGGATCGTCGCTGTTTTCGAAAATCTCGCGAACCCGATCGATGTGCTCGTCCATAAGATCCAGCCAAGCCCTAGAAGTCTTTGCATAGTGCTCCCCATTCACCGCCCAACGATTTTGAAGCGAAAGAGGAGACTTTACCTGTGTGGGTAGATCCCAACTAGGCATCAACCCGCCCGTAAAAAAGTGCCGCGCCATCCAGTCAGCCTCGCCGTCGTCTTGAAAGAAGTAGGGCATGTTTTTGTGGCAAAAAATGTGAAACCACAGTTTGCCGGTCGGCCTTAGCCACGTTGAGATGCGCTCAAATAACGTTTCATAATTACGCATATGTTCAAACATCTCGATGGAGAGCACCCTGTCGAAGGTCTCGTCTGTTGCAAAATCGTTCATATCGCAAGTGACGACATTTATGTTCTTGATGCCTTGTTCAGCTGCTTTTCGATCAATGTAGGTTTTTTGCGTCGTAGAATTACTGACCGCTGTCACCTTTGCCTGTGGGTAGTGCTTTCCTAACCAAAGCGTTAAAGATCCCCAACCGCAACCGAGTTCCAGAATCTGCATGCCATCTTCTATCTCAGCGCGCTCACAGCTGACGGAGAGCATGCTCTCCTCGGCAATGGACAGGTTATTTACATTCGCGTCGAATAAGCAGCAGCTGTATTTTTTGTGCTCGCCGAGCGTGAAGTCATAAAACTCAGTTGGCACTTCGTAATGCTGCTCGTTTGCGTCGTCCGTGTTAAGGGCAAGTGGACTTGCCGCCATCGACTTGAGTAATTCCTCCAGTCGACCGTCTGTGCTGAAATTTCTTCTTTCTTTTTCAAGTCGTTGGCCCAGTATGCGACGGATGCCGAATCGCGTTAGAACATCTGGCACGTAGCCTTTTTCAACTAGATCGATAATACCCATGCAAGACCCTATTTCGCGTAAGTCGGTTTTGTGAATTCTGCCTGAACGCAACCGATGGATTTTTCTTCGAAACCACCCTCGCAATAACACAGATAATATTCCCACATGCGCAAGAACCGGTTGTCGTATCCGAGTTCCGTGATTTGCTCAACATTAAGATAGAATTTTTCACGCCATTTGCGCATTGTGGTTGCATAGTGCCCAGTGATGTCCTCGAGCGCCGTCATGCGAAGGTCGGTTTCATTCGTCGCAATATTGGTTAACGCTGTCACAGAGGGTAAAGCGCCACCGGGAAAGATATAACGTTGTATGAAATCGACGTTGCGCTTCGAGAATTCGTAATGTTGGTCCGCAATTGTGATGGCTTGGATGAGCATTTTCCCCGTTGGCTTAAGCAAAGAAGCACATTTCTCGAAGTAGTTGCCGAGGTAGGCGAGACCCACCGCTTCTATCATTTCAATCGAAACCAACTTGTCATATTGGCCGGTGAGGAGGCGATAATCTTTCTTAACAATTTCAATTCGGTCCTGCATCCCTGCATCTTTAACCCTTTGACAGGCTAACTGATATTGCTCCTCACTGATCGTGGTTGTGGTGATTTTACAGTTGTAGTTTCTCGCGGCATGCAGCGCAAATGAGCCCCAGCCAGTACCAATTTCAACAACGTGATCTGATTCGCTCAGTCCGAGTTTCTGACAAATCCTATCTAGTTTGGCAGTTGACGCTTGTTGCATTGTCGCGTCGGGTTTCTCAAAAAAACCAGAGGAGTAAGTCATCGTTGGATCAAGAAAATTTTCAAAGAGTTTGTTGCCGAGATCGTAGTGCGCTGCGATATTTTTCTTAGACCCATCGACAGAATCTCGATTCATCAGATGGAGTAACTTATAAAGCGGCTTTTTATAGGCAGCGTTACCTAGCCCACGCAGTACGGAGGTGTTGCGAAGTAGCACTTGAACAAGCAACGTAAGTTGATCGCAGGTCCACATGCCTTGCATATATGCCTCTGAAGCACCCACCGCACCGCCAGCAGCGAGGGTGGTGTAAAACCGGTCGTCATGCACGTTCACGGTGGCTGCAGGTTCAGCGCTATTTCCGCATTGCTGCGTAAAATCGCCATCAATAAAGATAATATTGCCGTGCTCCAGGTTACTGAAGTTGGCGTAAAACTTTTTCTTAATAAGCGTGATAAACCAGCCATCTTTGCGTCTAACTGATTCTGGTGGGTAATCAAGCGTGAGAGTTTTCATTCGCTGTGTTCCTGCCGTTTTATTTTATCCGGGTGACCGTAGAATGGTATTTTTTTCAGCCACAAAACAACGGCTTGAAAATAAATAGCGCTGATTGTGAGAAACGCCTGCCCAACCTGACGACGGGTACTACGAGAAAGCGTGTCAGCATTCATGGGCTGCTTGACCATTGACATACTTGCTGTGAAAAGTGGTGCAGACCGACGGCTTACCTTAATTTGTACGTTCATTCGGTCGTTCGGATCACTGATAGCCCATTTATAGGTTGTATCCATTGGCATGAAGGGTGAAACATGAAAGTTTTTCTGGGTCGGATTAAGAAACTCGGGACCCTCCAACAAATAAGCGTGGCGTTCGTCCCAAGGTGTATTGTGCACCTCTGCAAGGACATATTTGAGTTCTCTTGGCCCACCTTGTTCGGCGTGATAGCAATAAAAGAGGCTGATCGGGTTCATGCAATGGCCCAATCTTCTTGGCGTCGTCAGCAGATATGCAGAGCCATTAAATGCCTCACCACCGAGATCCTTGATAGTTTTCTTCACCTGCTCTGTGAGCGACAACTCGCCTGGAAGATAATCCTGACGTTTAAAACTGATCAGGTTGAAGCGTTCAGCGGACCAAAATGAGGATTGAGAGAAGACGGTTTCTATCTCCGAGAGTTCGAGAAACAGGTAATCCATCCGGTATTGGAATGTGTGGACATTCGGTTTGAACCTTTTGTGAAAAATAGTGCCTTCATAGATGCAGGATTTCACCACCTCACTCCTAATTCCTGACACACGCGCAGCGCGCTCTTTACGCCATCCTCGTGAAATCCATAATGCCAATAAGCGCCACAATAGTGGGTGCGATTTTGTGCAGAAATTTCTCCGTGCCGGTTTTGTGCCTTGACCATGTGAGCATCATAAAATGGGTGAGAATACTCAATCGTCTTAATGATCGTATCGGGCTTGATATCAGGATCATTCAGCGTGACAAGCACCTGTGTCCGTGACGGTATGTGTTGCAGGATATTCATGTTGTAGGTCAGGCGCGCCTGATCTGCTGTTTTATTTCGAGGAATTGAGTAGTTCCAACTTGCCCATGCCTTCGGCCGGTTTGGTAGGCGAGACCTATCGGTGTGCAGGTAAGCTGTATTTTTTGAAAAACGTATTGCGCTGAGAATTTGTTGCTCCTCAAGAGAGGGCTCTGCCAGTAGTTGAAGTGCTTCATCACTATGACAAGCCAAGATAACCTCATCAAACGCTTCAGTATTTGCATCGGTTTCTATCAACACTGCAGAGGTACTACGAACAATGCGCTTGACCCCAGTAGAGAGCCGTATATCTTTGAGGTGCGGCAGCATGGCATTGATATATTGATTCGACCCTCCCTTCACAACAAACCACTGGGGCCGATTTTTTAGATCCACAAGACCATGATTGACAAAAAAATCGATTAGTGACCGAATGGGAAACTGACCAATCGCTTCGTCGCCGGTGGACCAAATTGCGGCGGCCATTGGATAAAGATATCGAGATGCGAAAATCTTGCTGAACCTATGCTCAGCAATGAATTCGTCGAGGTTTTTCTCGCCCGGGTCGATGGTTTTTGCCATTTTGTTAAACCGCAAGATGTCTCGAATCATGAGCCAAAACGAGGGCCGAAATAGGTTTGTTCGTTGCGCGAATAAACTGTCAAGGTTGTGGCCATTGTACTCCATATCCGCCGCCTCATCCCTGAGCGAAAAACTCATCTCGGTGGGCACTCCAGCGCAATCTAGCTCCTGTAGCAACTTGATAAAATTTGGATAAGTTCGGTCGTTGTAAACAATAAATCCGGTATCAACTGTCGTCGGTAAATTGTCTATTTCTATCTTGTGGGTGTGTGTGTGCCCCCCTAGATAATCGTTTTTCTCAAAAAGCGTAATGTCGTGGTCATTGCGCAGCAGATAGGCACAAGTCAGACCGGAAATCCCGCTACCTATTACAGCCACTTTAGCCATGATGGATTGACATCCTGTTCATATTTACCCTTTCTTATGCCTATTAACCTGTCGCCTTATGTCGCTGAGGGCTGACAGGGAAGCACGAAGTTTAAACTGCATTTATGTTGGATTCCAAAAGTATCTTAATCGGGTTTTTGCGACAAGAATTAAGTGAAGTCTTTTCTCGCTAGAGGATGATTGATGTCTGAATAACCAATGATCCATTGTTTTTCAGGCGCCTTAGATTACTTGTCGAAAAAGACACAAGTACCGCTAAGTAGATCTGAGAAAACGTACCATGAAATTGCGAAACTATCTTATTCTTTGCGCTGCTGGATCGTTACTGACTGTGCTCACCTTAGTGCTTGTGCCCAGCGTGGGAGTAACTATAGAAAGTGAACTGATCGCTTTTCTTTCCACCAATGCAAATTAGTGAAGCCTTAGCGAGATCAAAGGAGAATGCCGCAAGCCCACACAAGTGTTAGAGCAGAGACTAACCATCTGACTTTAGTCAGCTGTGGCTCGCGATATTTCGTGCAGAAAGGCCAACGCTTAAGTTAGCCTTTTTCTCTACGGTTAAACATGATGTTGATTCTGCTATTCGAGCTGGTTTGATGTGCCTTGTGAGAAAGTAAAAACTTACTTAGGGTAAAAACGCATCTCTACCGTATCGTCCTTTAAGTTCATTGTAGTAATACAAAGGAACTGATTTCCGTCACTCACATCATCGAGTGAATAGAAAGAATAAACATGTCCTTTCCTGCTCCAAACCCCTTGTCTTGAAGCACTTACTCTTATGCCATCATTATTTATGGCGATCGCTCTTCCTTGAAAAGATCCTTGGTCCGGCGAATTGGGATTACTTAATTTAACGTTATAGGTTAACCATGTTTTTCCGTATTTCTCGTTATCAGAAACCACATCAATCACCCCACCTGAATCAGTCAATGAGGTTGAGCTTATTTTTCCAGATAGGTTAATCCTTTCCCCGGTTACATCAAAACCATAAGTCGTCATTGAACTGAAGATCAGAACGAGAGCAAATAAATTTCTGTAGGTATGTTTCATAGCAATAATTTCCTCATTTTGGGTCAGTCAAATTAATATGAATTTACTGTAAAAGTAAATCCGAAAACTTAAATTTTATCTAAGCGTGGTTGAACTCATCAAGTGTTGAATTATTTTAGTTGACCTTTTACGAGAAGAAGTGAGTGCTGTTATTTTTCGATAGGGGTGGCCAATGTCTCAATAGTCCATCAACTACTGTTTTAAAGACCGCCGGTTTGGTCGCTGAAACAAATTGTTTCGCGCAAACTTAATTTGGCGGTTTATTCACAAATGTTTTTTAGGTGGTAGTTACGCCGCAATGTGATCAGAAACAGTGCGGTCAATTTTATGCGTGGGACGTAAATATTTTGTTTGGGGATCTAGGTCGAGTATCGGGTGTACATCCAACTGATTGATACGACAACCAGTCGTGACCTCCAGGTTTTTCGAGCGTTCTTGTCCGAATGACAATGCACTACGCGAGGTAAATATCGGAGAGGAGGACTTATATCAAAGGGCGTATTCACAAGTGCTTATCCAGGTAAGCTGCCAGTAATACGCCCAACAGTTTCACGCTAACTTAGCGTGTTGTTGGCTCCTTGATATAAGCCGCCATATTGGCGCGTGTTCTCTCGTTATCGTTCAAACACTGTCGCTATTTAGTTAACACTACCCCTCGTTTAATCACACGATCCAAACTGACCAGAAGGGAAAGGTGCAAATAGGCTGTAAGTTATTGAGAAATTTACATCCGCATCAGTGATCTGTTGCAGGTCGCCTAAGCTCTGAAAAGCACCACATGCTTCGAATGGACCACAAATCAAGCCGTCGCCGTCCGTGTCTGAACCTGCGAGAGCAAAATAGTCCCCTGAAGGAACTGAATCAAAGTTTGCAGAATAAACACCATCGACAGGCGAAACCAAAGCGCAACTTGTTTGTTCGAGACTAGAAGCATCCAACAGAATTATATGCATGGGTCCAGCGTTTAAAGGAGCCGCAGGAGGCACATTTCTGATCGATATAGGCACAGACAGGGTTGATACATTCGAAGTAACTTCAAGTGTAAATTCGCTTGTGCCTTCTGGTAGATCTGTTCGGTCTACGGTGATCATGTAAGATCCCAAACCGTTATCGTCAACTTGACTATCAGCAGCAATCAAAAATATATCGGAACTGATTGATATACTATCTATCGTCAAAGGCGCTTCAGCGTCTCCCGAGTTTCTAAATTCGACTTCAACACTCGTCAGTCCTGATCCAAAATTCAAGCTGTTAGGCAGCGCCGCGAGATTACTAACCGGCTCGGCTGGCTCACAGGGATTATCGTCTCCTTCAACTGGCGTTGGCGAGACACCTGCCAGACACTCGGCAGCTCGGACAGCATCAAGCGTGTCAATCAGCCCGGCGCCAAAAAGGTCGTCCCGACCGGGATCGCCGATATCTAGTACGATGGTTCTTTCTGCTAGCGCTTGATCGAATTCATCAGGCGTTAGACCAGAATGGACTGACTCCATTAGCGCAGCAACTCCCGCAACGTGCGGTGTGGCCATTGAAGTACCATTGTATGTGGCGTATCCGCCTGGCTCATCGCAACTATCAGAACCAATCGTGCTTAAAACGCCATC